>CABQAC010000014.1 GCA_902462035.1 uncultured Eubacteriales bacterium | reverse complement strand
GGTCCCGCCGCTTTGCTATAAGGTTTGGGGATCTTTTTGTTGAATTGTCACAGGGATAATGTTAGAATGAAAGAATAAAGGCGGTGTCGGGTTTGAGCATCAAGAAATGGATTTTGCCACAATTGGATAAAGAAAAAGCTGCGTCTCTTGCGGATGCTTACGGCTTTCCGCCTTTTTTGTCCCTTCTGATGGTCACGCGCGGGTTGGACCACGCACAAGCCATGCAGGACTTTTTAGAAGGCGGGACGCCCGCTGATCCGTTCTGCCTGCCGGACATGGACCGGGCGGTGGAACGCGTGAGCCGCGCCATCGACTCTTTTGAAAAAATCGCAATTTACGGCGATTACGATGCAGACGGGGTGACGGCGACCACCATTTTGTACGCCTACCTGCAAGCGCGTGGCGCTGATGTGATGTTCTCGATTCCGCTGCGCGAAGCGGAGGGGTATGGACTGAGCAAAAACGCGGTGGACAACCTTGCCGCCCAGGGTGTCCGGCTGATTGTCACTGTGGATAACGGGATCTCCTCTTACGAAGAAATCCAATACGCCAAAACATTGGGGATCGATACGGTAGTGACCGACCATCACGAACCGCCGGAGCGACTGCCCCAGGCGGAAGCGGTAGTGGATCCCCACCGGCGGGACGGCAATGGAATGTGCCGGGAATTGTGCGGCGCCGGAGTGGCGTTGATGCTGATTCGCGCATTGGAAGGGCCCGATGCCGACGACGGTGCGCTTATGGAAGATTTTGGCGACATGGCCGCCATCGGTACCATTGCCGATATTGTTCCCCTTTGCGGGGAAAACCGGCGGTTGGTTCAACGGTGCTTGCCGCTTTTGACCGACCCAAACCGGTTGGGGCTGCGGGCGCTGGAGCGCGGCGCTGGGCTGGAAGGAAGAACTTTTTCGGCTGTGGATGTGGCCTTTAAAATTGCGCCGCGGATCAATGCCATGGGGCGGATGGGCGCGGCGGACCGGGCGGTCAAATTATTTTTGACCGATTACGAGGAGGAGGCCAACGCGCTGGCTGGGGAGATGGAGCAGGAAAACCAGCAGCGCCAGCAGGCCGAGCAGGATATTCTGCATAAGGCGGTCTCTTGGCTGGAAGAACATCCCCGCCGGCTGCTGGACCGGGTGCTGGTGGTCGCGGGGGAGGATTGGCACCCCGGCGTGCTGGGGATCGTTTCTTCAAAAATTACCGAACGCTATGGTAAGCCCAGCTTTATTTTGTCGGTCTCCCGCGGGGAGGCCAAAGGCTCCGGCCGCAGCGTTGCCGGCTTTTCTCTACACGAGGCGTTGTCTCACTGCGCCGGCCGCCTGACGCGGTACGGCGGTCACGCAATGGCCGCCGGTTTGACCATGGATGCCGAATCGGTCGACGCGTTTCGGGAGGAGATCAACGCTTTTGCCGCAGCCCAGGGGGAAATGCCGCAGCCTTCTTTGTCAATCGACTGCAAACTCAATCCGGCTAGAATCACGCCGGCATTGGTTCAAGAAATCGAACGTCTCGCACCCTTTGGCACAGGAAACCCGGTGCCGGTTTTTGGTTTGTTCCGCATGCGGCTGGACCGGATCGACCCGGTGGGCGGCGGCAAGCATCTGCGGCTGACGCTTTCCCGGGACGGTATTTCCATTCAGGCCATGCGGTTTGGCGTACCGCCCCAAGATTTTGGCTATTGCCCTGGGGATACGGTGGATTTGGCGGTTACGCTGGAAAAAAACGAATACCGCGGGAGCGCTTCGGTTTCGGTGCTGGTTCGGGACATCCGTCCCGCGGATTTTGACGCCGGTCCGTTCTGGGAACAGAAATGCGCTTGCGAGCGTTTTGCGCGTAAAGAATCCGTGGAGCCGGGGCGCTTAGCGCAGATGATCCCCAGCCGGGAGGAGCTCGGTGCGGTTTACCGCCTGCTGCGCGGCGAAGGGCGCGATGTTTGGCCGCTGGAAGTGCTGCTGTTCCGTTTGAGTTCGTGGTCGATTGGGTATGATAAATTGTATGTGTGCCTGCGTATGCTCGCCGAACTGGATCTGGCCCATGTTCGTATGGATGGTACAGCGGTGCGTGTTCAGCTGCGGCAGACATCGCAAAAGGTCAGTTTGGACCGTTCCAAGGTGCTGCAGCAGATCAAAAGTCTGGCAGAAGAGGGCGCGTAAATTTTGTGATTAATCTCGCCGAAGCAGGCGGGGCGGCAGTGAAACCGGCACAGTTCCCCGGTCCCAGGAAAGGATGAGTCTTTATAATGGATGAAGCGGTAGAACGCGTTTGGAAAAAACTCCAAAATAAAATAGCGGTCAGCGAAAAAAAGTACGACACCGCGCTGATTGAAAAAGCTTTTCAGGTGGCGCTGAAAGCCCACGGAGATCAAAAACGGGAGTCTGGGGAGCCTTATATCACCCACCCTACCGAAGTGGCCTGTATCGTGGTGGATCTGGGGATGGATTCGGAATCGGTGGCCGCGGCGCTGCTTCACGACGTGGTGGAGGATACCGTACTGGAGCTGGAGGATATAGAAAAGCAGTTTGGCCACGAAATTGCCAATTTGGTGGACGGCCTGACCAAACTGCGCCGAATTCCCTATTCTTCCCGTGAAGAACAGCAGGCGGAGAACGTGCGGAAAATGCTCATCGCGATGGCGGACGATATCCGGGTCATCATCATAAAGCTGGCGGACCGGGTGCACAACATGCGTACCATCGAATACAAGGCGGAGCAAAAGCGCCGGGACAAAGCCAAGGAAAACATGGACGTTTACGCGCCCATCGCCCACCGGCTCGGTATCCGCGCCATCAAGGAGGAATTGGAAGATTCCTCCATAAAATGCCTGGATCCCATCGCCTATAAAGAAATTGAAGATGCTTTGGCGCTGCGAAAGAGCGAACGCGAAAATTTTATTAAAGTGATCAAGCAGCGCATTTTCGACCGGGTTTCACCCATGATTCCCAACGTCTATTTAGAGGGGCGTGTCAAAAGCATCAACGGCATTTACCGCAAGGTGTACATTCAAAACCGCTCTTTTGACGAGGTTTACGACATCTATGCCGTTCGTGTGATTGTGGATACGGTCAACGACTGCTATAATGTGCTGGGCATTATCCACGACATGTTCCGCCCGATCCCGAACCGATTCAAGGATTATATTTCAACGCCGAAGCCCAATATGTACCAGTCGCTTCATACCACGGTGCTCAGCAAGGAGGGGATTCCCTTCGAGGTGCAGATCCGCACCTGGGATATGCACCACACGGCGGAATACGGCATTGCCGCGCACTGGAAATATAAGCTGGGCTTGTCCGGCAGCGAAAAGCTGGAGGAGCGGATTTCCTGGGTGCGCCAGCTGTTGGAAAGCCAGGCTGAAACCGGGGACGCAACCGACATCATCAGTTCCATCAAGTCGGACATCGCGCCCGAAGAGGTTTATGTCTTTACGCCAAAGGGGGAGGTCATCAGCCTTCCGCTCGGCTCTACCGTTATCGATTTTGCCTACGCCATACACAGCGCTGTTGGCAACCGTATGGTCGGCGCAAAGGTGGACAGCCGCATTGTGCCGATCGATTACCAGGTCAAAACCGGCGAGATTATTGAAATTTTGACCACCAAGGAGGTTGTTAACGGCCCCAGCCGCGACTGGCTTAAAATCGTCAAAACCAGCGAGGCGCGCAATAAAATCCGCCAATGGTTTAAGAAGGAAAAACGGGAAGAAAATATTGTGGAGGGCAAGGCCGAACTGGAACGGGAATTCCGGCGCAACGGCATTGTTCTGCCGGACGATTTGCTTCAGCCCTTCCTGCTGGAAATTGCCAAACGCCAGCACTGCAACACGGTTGCCGATTTGTATGCGGCGGTCGGGTACGGCGGGGTACAGCTTTGGCGGCTTATGCCCAGGCTGAAAGAGGATTTCCAGAAATTGGTGCGGCCAGAGGACGTACGCCCTGATTTGAACGCGCATCCGGATTTGCCCAAGAAGGATTCCGGCGGCATCATTGTCAATGGAACCGACAATTGCCTGATTAAATTTTCCCGCTGCTGCAATCCTTTGCCTGGCGACGAAATCATAGGTTTTATTACCCGGGGCTTCGGCGTATCCGTCCATAAGCGCAGCTGCACCAATGTGCCCAAGGAAATCGACAAATGCGAGGAGCCGGACCGTTGGGTTCAGGTGCGCTGGGCGGAAAAAATCGACGAAGAATTCAAGTCTACCCTGGAAATCATCGCCAACGACCGGCAGGGGCTGTTGGCTGATATTACCCTGCAGCTGACCAACATGCATATCATGATCCATTCCCTCAATTCCCGCCAGTACAAGGATGGCAAGGCGATTATCTACGCCAATATCACAGTCAAGGGGATGGAACACATCAATACGATCATCAGCCGGATGAACAACATCGAAGGAATCGTGTCCATCAACCGGACGTAGGAAAGGAGCAGGCCGATGCGGGCAGTTATTCAGCGGGTGCGCAGCGCCGCGGTGCTGGCGGAAGGTGTGCCGGCAGGGGAAATTGAAACAGGGTTGCTGGTTTTGCTGGGTGTTGCCGAAGGGGACGGCCCGGCTCAGGCCGAGCTGCTTGCCAATAAAATCGCTTATCTGCGGATCTTTTGCGACGAGGACGGCAAAATGAACCGGTCGATGCTGGATGTGGCCGGAGAAGCGCTGGTGGTATCCAATTTTACCCTTTACGGCGATTGCCGCAAAGGACGCCGTCCGTATTTCGTGCGTGCGGCCCGGCCGGAAACAGCCGAGCCGCTCTACGAATTGTTCTGCGACAAGCTGCGGGGGCATGGGGTGCGGAAAGTGGCGCAAGGCGTATTCGGCGCCCACATGACCATCAGCCAGGTGGACGACGGGCCGGTCACCCTTGTTTTAGATACCGACGAGCTCATGGGGAAGGGGGCGCTTCCGTGTTGATCGAGTCCTTCGCATGCGGGGAAATGGGCGCCAACGGTTATCTGCTTACCGACGAAGCGACCGGGGAGTGTGTGGTGATCGACCCCGGCGCCCCGGACCCGAACCTGATGAACGCGCTGGCAGGCAAGAAAAAGCTGTGCGGCATTTTGCTGACCCACGGTCATTTTGACCACATCGGCGGGGTGCACGCAATCAAAAAGAGATTTGGCTCTATTGCGGCTGTCCATCAGGATGACGCGCCGCTGCTGAACGATAGCTCCCGCAACCTTTCCGCCTTGTTCGGCCGGGAGATCCGGTGCGGTTCCGCAGAACTGACGCTTCATGACGGCGATGTTTTCCGTTTTGGCGGTCAGGCGGCCCTTACCGTCCTGCATACGCCAGGGCACAGCGCCGGAAGCGTCTGCTATTTATGGGGCAAATTCATTCTTTCGGGGGACACGTTGTTTCAGAACAGCGTGGGGCGGACGGACTTTCCCGGCTCGAACCCCGGGTTGATGGCCGAATCCCTCCGCAAACTGCGTTGTCTGCCGGGCGATTACCGCGTTCTCCCCGGCCATGGACCGGAAACAACGATGGAAGCGGAGCGGCAAAATAACCTTTATTTTAGGAATATGACATGATTACATTAATTTTGCAAGGACATCCCTTTGCCTACGAAATGGAAAATTTGTGCCGCGTTTTCTTTCCGTCTCAAAGAATTCTAGTCCAGGAACAGCTGCCAGCGGATGGCGACGCGGTTGTGACCTCCCTGCGGGAAGAAGGCGGCGAAGTGACGGTCACGGCGCGTCTGGTACGTGAAGGTGAGGAAAAGGCGCTGTCACACACCATATCCGCTGCCGCCGGTTATGGGGAGCGCCAACGCCAGATGGGCGTACTGCTGTACCGGCTTCTGTCGGAACAGCTGGGAACCTATCCCCAATGGGGTATTTTAACCGGCGTCCGTCCCATTAAGCTGTTTCGCGGATTATGCCAAGAGCAGGGGGAAGAAGCGGCGGTGCAGATTTTTCGGGACCAGCTTTTGGTCTCCCCGGAAAAAACCGCGTTAAGCCTTCAGACAGCGCGGGCACAACAAAAAATTCTCTCTGTATCCGGCCCCCGTTCCTTCAGTCTGTATCTCTCCATTCCTTTTTGCCCATCCCGTTGCTCCTACTGCTCCTTTGTATCCCAGTCGGTAGAACGGGCAAAAAAGCTGATTCAGCCCTATGTGGATTTGCTTGTAAAGGAGATTGCCATTACAGCAAGAATCGCAGACCAGTTGGGATTAAAGCTGGAGACCGTTTATGTCGGCGGAGGGACGCCTACTACGCTTTCGCCGGAGCAGCTGCGGGTGATGATCGGCGCGGTGCGCCAGAATTTTAACATGGACACCGTGCGGGAATTTACAGTGGAGGCGGGCCGCCCGGATACCATCACAGCCGAAAAACTCGCTGCGCTGCGGGAGGGCGGCGTATCCCGCATCAGCATCAATCCCCAAACCCTTAACGATACGGTGCTTGAGCAAATCGGCCGGCGTCATACCGCACAGCAGACATTCGAAAGTTTTGCCCTCGCCAGGGACGCGGGATTTGGCAACATCAATATGGATACCATTGCCGGCCTGCCGGGGGACACGCCGGAAAGTTTCGCGGAAACCTTCCGCAAATTAGACGCGCTCAGGCCCGAAAGTATCACGGTCCATACGCTGGCCCAAAAGCGCGCCTCGTTTCTGAATCAGCGGGAGGATATGCCCGGACCTGGGGACAGCGCCGCTGCCGCAGAAAAGATGGTGGCGGTCGCGGAGCGTACCTTGTCTGGCGCCGGGTACGCGCCTTACTACTTATACCGGCAAAGCAAAATGCTCGGCAACCTGGAAAACGTGGGGTGGTCCCTGCCCGGGTTTGAAAGCTGGTACAATGTGTATATGATGGAGGAGACCCATACTGTGCTGGCGTGCGGCGCCGGGGCGGTGACAAAGCTTAAGGCGCCCCGCGGGGAAAAGATCGAGCGTATATTCAACTTCAAATATCCATATGAATACAACAGCCGTTTCGACGAAATGGCGCACAGGAAGGAGCAGGTGGTGGCGTTTTATGAGCAGCATCAGTAACCATTACGTGAAATATTCCGCAAAACTGGAACACATCAATGACCTGGCGGCGTCCGATCCGCGCAAGATGATCGCAGACGTGGAAGATGCGTACCATGACTCCATCGCGCAGGTCGCGCGGGAAGTGCTTGTCCGCGGCAGCCGGATTATCATGCTGGCGGGGCCGTCCAGTTCGGGAAAAACGACCACTTCTCATATGCTGACGCGGTATTTGGAAAAGGAAGGCGTCCATTCCATCACCATCTCGCTGGACGACTTTTTCCTGGGGGCGGGCAAAGCGCCGCTGCTGCCCAACGGCCGGCACGATTATGAATCCATCGAGGCGCTGGATATTCCGCTGATGGAGGCTTGCCTGGCCGATCTGATTTTCCGCAACCGCTGCCAGATGCCCAGTTTCAATTTCAATACCGGCCGGCGGGAAACAGCGTTTCGGGAGGTTTCCATCGACCCGCGCGATGTGGTGGTTGTGGAAGGCATTCACGCGCTGAACTCGCGGGTCTCCAAGGACCTGCCAGCGGAAAAATTGATGAAGATTTATATCAGCGTCAAGCAGGGGATCGCCAACCGGAACGGCGAGGTCATTTCCGCCCGGGAAATCCGCTTTATCCGCCGGCTGGTGCGGGATTTCAACTTCCGTTCCAGCACGCCGCAAAACACCCTGACCATGTGGAAGGATGTCTGCCGCGGAGAGGATATTTATATTCAGCCCTTTAAGCGCGGGGCGGATGTGACCATCAATTCCATCCATCTTTACGAACCCTGCGTGTTTAAGAAATATGCCCTTCCGCTGCTGCAAAAGGTGGAACGGGAACATACGGGCTATCCGATGATCGAACATTTGCTGGGGGCCATGGAACAGTTTCAGGACATTTCTCCGGAAATGATTCCAAAAGATTCCATGTTGATGGAGTTTATCAAACTTTAACAGGCGGCATGGTTGCGAATATTTACAGATCATTCACAAAGAACTTCCCAAAAAGTTGTACTATAAAAACAGGCGGACAGGTTTCCGCCCGATGAAATAGGGTAAGGAGTGGATCGTGATGGGCGTTTTTGAAGATGTGATTTTAAATGCGAAAACTGCTGTCAATGCGGTAGGCAAAAAGGCCGGGGAAATGGTCGATATTTCTAAACTTCGGCTCAGCGCTACCGAGATCACGCGGGAAATCTCCAATCAGTTCGAGGAGATCGGACGAATGATCTACGAAGCGAAAAAAGCGGAAACCAATCCTGACGAGTCCATTGCCGCCAAGACCGCGGTGATCGACGAACTGTACGAGCAGCTGGATGCCGTACACGACAAGCTCGATGAGCTGAAAAAAAGCGTAAAATGCGAAACGTGCGGTACGCGCTGCGCAAAGGGCACGGTATATTGCCCCAAATGCGGCGTAAAACTGGACGACTGATCATCGGCAAACTTTAAACGGGCAGTCCCTTGCCTACATGACTCCGCGTTTGTGGGTTATGCTTGCGGGGCTGCCCGTTTTTCGTAATCGTTTTAATACGCGGCGCAAATTGGCGCATGATAAGAAAGAGGTCCCTTATCTAGCAGGAGGAGGAATTCTTTATGCTTTATACCTTGCCGGATTACAAGGCTGCAGCGCGGCATATCCGTTCCCATGTGCAGCAAGTTCCGCAGACCGCCGTCATTTTGGGCTCCGGTCTGGGCGGGCTCGCGTCCCGGGCACAGGATACGGTTGTCATTCCGTACGAGGAGATTCCGTCGTTTCCAGTTTCTACCGTAGGTTCCCACGCGGGGGAAATGGTAGCCGGGCAGGTGGGCGGTGTTCCGGTGCTGATGCTGAGCGGACGCATCCATCATTACGAGGGGTATGATTTTGAACAGGTGGTCTTTCCCATCCGGGTTCTCAAGCTGCTGGGAATCAAACGGCTCATTGTGACCAATGCGGCGGGCGGCGTTAACGAGTCGTTTTCCGTGGGCGATTTTATGCTGATCTGCGATCAGATCAATCTGACCGCCTGCGCGCCGCTAAAGGGGCCGGAAGAGCCGGAATTCGGCCCGCGCTTTTTCGACATGACCCGGGCGTACGATCCCGCGTTGCTGGAATTAGCGCAAAAAACCGCCGAATCCCTTTCTCTTCCAGTTCGTCAGGGCGTCTATTTCTACATGCCCGGCCCGCAGTTCGAAACGCCTGCTGAAATCCGTGCCATTCGCCTTTTGGGCGGGGATGCGGTAGGCATGTCCACCGTGGCGGAGGTCATGGCTGCCCGTCAGGCGGGAATCCGGGTGTTGGGCATCTCATTTATCTCCAATTTGGCGGCGGGAATATCCGGCGCGCCCATCAGCGACGAGGAAGTGGTGGCCAACGCCGCCGTCCGGGCGCCGGTTTTCGAACAATATGTCGCGGCGGTCCTGGCGCAAATGGAAAGGGCGTGATCATCCGTGCTGTTTGCCGGCATATCGGTTTTGCTGCCTGGCGGCAAAACGATGGAGAACGCCTACGTGGCAACGCAGGAAGACCGGATTGCCTGGATTGGCGCCGCACGTCCCAGCGAAGACTATGGGGAGGTATACCCGGGCAAAAACCGGCTGCTGATACCCGGTCTGGTCAATACCCATTGCCATGTGCCCATGACCCTAATGCGCGGATACGGAGAGGGGTTGCCGCTGCAAGAGTGGCTGAACACCCGGATTTTTCCGTTTGAAAAACAGCTTACGCCGGAGGACGTTTACTGGGGTTCTATGCTGGGCATTGCGGAAATGCTGCAAAATGGGGTAACGTCCTTTACCGACATGTATTTTCTTGGGCCGTCTATTGCAAAAGCGGCAATACAAAGCGGGATCCGGTGCAACTTAAGCCGGGGCTTTACCAGTACTGAAGACCGCCCCCTTGCGGAACAGGCGGAATTTCAACAAGCGAAGGAACTGTTCGAGAATTTTCATATGGAAGACCATGGGAGAATTAGGGTGGATATGGGGATCCACGCGGAGTACACCTCCACGCCGGAATCAGTGCGGGGGGTGGCTGATTATGCCCGAAAGAAAGACGCCAGAATTCATTTGCACCTGTCCGAAACCAAACGGGAGCATGCGGAATGCTTGGCCCGCCGTGGGTTTACGCCGGCTGCTTATTTTGAATCCCTGGGCGTGTTCGAAAACCCGGTTACCGCCGCTCACTGCGTTTGGGTGACCGACGGGGATATGGAAATTCTTGCCCGCCATGGCGCGTTTGTCTCCCACAACCCGACCAGCAACTTAAAGTTGGGCAGCGGCGTAGCCCCGGTTTTACGTATGCGGGAAAAGGGCGTGCCTGTGGCGCTGGGCACCGATGGCGCAGCCAGCAACAACCGTTACGATGTGCTGTCCGAAATGCGGCTGGCGCTTTTGCTGCAAAATGGACTGGGCGGCAATCCGGCTGCGCTGCTTCCGGCGGACGCGCTCCAGATGGCATCCCGGACCGGCGCGTTATCCCAAGGCAGGGCGGATACCGGAGAAATTGCCGTGGGAAACAAAGCGGACTTGGCGGTTCTCAGCCTGGACGCGCCGGGAATGAACCCCTGCTACGATACCGCGACCCACCTTGCTTATTCCGCCCAGGCGTCCGACGTGGTGCTGACAATGTGTGGCGGCCGCGTGCTTTACCGCAGCGGCCAATGGGCCACGGTAGATGTGGAACGGGCCAAAGCGCAGTGTGCGCAAACCGCCCGCCGGATATCTTTGTCCCTTTTGGGCGCATAACAACGGCAAAGGAATAATATACTTCTGGTATATCAGTTTGCCAAAGGAAGTGTGTTATTTGCCGCAGAAGAACGGGACCAGAAAAAGCCATTCGTTTTTTCAAGGGGCGCTGATCCTGTCCTTGGGGACGATCATCGTCAAGATCATCGGCGCGATCTTCAAAATTCCGCTGACCAATCTGATCGGCGAGCTTGGCATGGGCTACTTTAACACCGCCTATCAGATTTATTTGCCGGTGTATACCATCGCTACCGCTGGGTTTCCCATCGCGGTGGCCCGGATGGTTGCGGCCAGCATGGCGCAAAGGCGGTTTCGGGATGTGCGGCGCATTTATAAAATCGCCATCCCGCTTTTTGTCATCAGCGGCTTGTTGGGGACTTTCATCATGTTTTTTGGCGCGCGTCCTTACGCCAACGCCATCCACAGCCCCAACGCGGTATATTGCATTTGGGCCATGGCCCCCACGGTGTTCTTCTGCTGCGTCGTTTCGGTTCAGCGCGGCTATTACGAAGGATTGCGCAATATGGTGCCCACGGCCGTTTCTCAAATTATCGAAGCGCTGTGCAAACTTTTCGCCGGCTTGCTGTGTGCCTACCTGGTGATGAAAGAAGGGCTGGCGCAGTACGCAGAGACCGGCACGGTTTTTGGTTACGCGGCGGGTTCGCAGGAGGAAGCGCTGAATATAGCGCTGCCTTATGCTGCGGCCGGCGCCATCTCGGGCGTAACGGTGGGCGCGGTTTTGGGCTTTATTTACCTTTGGCTACGCCACCGCGTTAAGGGAGACGGCATTACCGAACAGGAATTGGTCTTTTCGCCTGCGGCGGCGCCCGGCAAAGATCTGCTGCGCACCTTGATGAAAATTTCCATCCCCGTTTGTTTGGGCGCTTTGGTAGTCAATCTGGGTGCGCTCATCGACGTCACTTTCCTGCAAAGCCGGCTTGGCACCATTGCGCCGGATGTCCTGCGGAATATTTTTGGCTCCGCCATTCCAGCGGCTATCGCAAACGACGAATTGACTTCCTACCTGTATGGTTCTTTTACCCTGGCGCAGAATGTTTCCATGCTTGTTCCGACTGTAGCGCAGGCGCTGGGGGTCAGCGCGCTGCCCACCATCACCGAAGCGTGGACCGGGGGGGACCGCAAAAATATTCAGTCCAGCGTCGAATCCGTGATGAAAATATCCGCGCTGATTGCCTTTCCGGCGGGATTTGGGCTGCTTGCGATGTCGGGAGACGTCCTTTCGCTGCTTTTTTCCCAGCGGCCCAACGGCGTGTTGATTGCAACCCCTTTGCTGATGATCTTGGCTGTAACCGTCATTCTGATGACCATTTCCGTCCCCGTTAACAGTATGCTGCAGGCGGTGGGGCGGGTGGATTTGCCCGTCAAGCTGCTGGCTGTGGGCATGCTGATTAAATTGGCGATGAACTATACCCTGGTCGCCGTGCCCGAGATTAACCTGCGCGGCGCTTGTTACGGATCGGTAGCCTGCTACCTGCTGATTACCCTGTTGGGCGTATACGCGCTGTGTCGGCAGGCGAAAATAAAGCTGCGCTGGTTTTCGGTTTTTCTTAAGCCAGCGTTCGCGGGCGCGGTATGCGGCGCTGCGGCAAAGGGCGTTTCGATGCTGCTCGCCGGCCGGACGCCGGCCAATGCGGCCACGCTGCTGGCTGTGGGAGCGGCGGCTGTGGTTTATCTTTTCGTCCTGCTGTTGACCCGTACTCTGTCCAAACAGGATATCCGCATGCTTCCCAAGGGAGATAAGCTGCTGCCCATGCTTGAAAAACACCGCTGGATCAGCTAAAATGAGGGGGCTAAAGCCCTACGCGGCGGAAAGGATGTCATAAAATATGGACTTTATCAAAAAGGACCGTTACGATTTAAACGATCTGCTTCGGATCATGGAAATCCTCCGTTCTCCCGGCGGCTGCCCTTGGGACCGGGAACAGACCCACCAGTCCATTCGCAGCAACCTCATCGAGGAGGCCTACGAGGTGATCGATGCCATCGACCGCCAGGATACCGGCGGCTTGAAAGAAGAGCTTGGGGATGTGCTGATGCAGGTGGCGTTTCATGCCCGGATGGAGGAAGAAGCGGGCCGTTTTGCCTTTGATGACGTGGCGGATGGCGTGTGTAAAAAACTGATCTACCGTCACCCCCATGTGTTCGGTGGCGTCAATGCCTCTACCAGCGATCAGGTGCTTAAAAACTGGGACGCGCTTAAAAAGGTTGAAAAAGCGCAAAAGACGCAGACGGAATCGATGCAATCCGTTCCGCAGACATTGCCCGCTTTGATGAAAAGCGCTAAAGTTCAGCAAAAGGCGGCGCGGGTGGGGTTTGATTGGCCCGATGCCGGCGGGGCGTTTGATAAGGTGGCGGAAGAACTTGCCGAACTGCGGGAAGCGGCCGCCAAAGGCGAACAGGCCGCCTGCGACGAGGAATTGGGCGATTTGCTTTTTTCGGTGGTGAATGTATCCCGTTTTTTACATGTGGATCCGGAGCAGAGCCTTTCTGCCGCCACAAAAAAATTTATCAGCCGTTTTGCGGTCATGGAACAAATAGCCGCAGAGTCCGGCCTAAAAATGGAAAGCGCTTCCATAAACGAGCTGGATGAATTATGGAATGAGGCGAAAAAGCGCATGCCGCGCGGAAATAACGGATTATAATTGCCAATTTTATTGACAAAATAGTGGTATTGGTAGTATGATGATAAAGTCGTTTTGAGCCGGAGTTTGCGGCACTTTGGCGGATATAATCCAGTTTGTTTCCAGGTAGAGCAAAGTATATTTCCTGAACCTGAGAACTTATCGTTGCTCCTTTGATGCCGGACGTGCCTGCTTGAAAGGAATGAAAAAGTACTCCACGCTCTGCGAAAGGATGGTCCAGCTTGAACTTCGTTTCCCAGGTACTTCATGCGGATTACGGCCGCTTTTTTCGAAATGTGCAGGAAATTGCAAAAAAGGAACACAAAAACAGTGTGTTGTTGACCTTGGATGTAGCGCTCAGTACGGTGCTGTTCGGCAGCGCGCTGACCGATTACTTCAATTACGAGTTCTTTAACAAGAGTTATCGGGAACGGCGAAAATTCGCGGTGGTCCGCACCCAGGACAAATTTTACCAGTTGGTGAACGATCCCAAATATAAGCAGAACTTTTCTATCAAGCCCAATTTTTTACGGGAGTACCGCAAATACAACGGGCGCGAATGGATTTGCCCCGATGGCAGCAATTTTCAGGAGTTCGACGCCTTTTTGGACCGGAATGACACCTTTATCGTTAAGCCGGTGGACGGGCTTGGCGGCGGCGGTATTTATAAGTCTTCTTTGGCAGAGGTTCCGGACCGCCGGGCGTTCTATCAGGATTTGATTGCCAGGCGTTATTACCTGGAGCAAGTGATTGTTCAGTGCGCCGAGATGGCCGCTTTCAATCCCTCCAGCGTCAATACCATTCGGATTATGACACAAAATGTGGCGGACGATCCGAAAATCTTTTTTTGTTCCGTGCGGGTAGGCAATGGCGGCGCGGTAGTGGATAATTTTCATAGCGGCGGCATGAGCGCGGTGGTAGACAACGATACCGGCGTGGTCATTGGCGAGGCTTTGGATAAAGCGATGAACCGGTACGAACGCCATCCCGGCACGAACCTGCGGTTTTGCGGGTATCAAATTCCCCGTTGGGACGAAGTTAAGGCGATGGTTTACGATGCCTGCCGGATGCACCCGGAAATGACGGTAATCGGCTGGGACGTGGCTATCACCGACGAAGGCCCCCTGCTGGTGGAAGGCAACCGCCGGCCCGGCTTCGATATGGTCCAAATGTTGGTGGGGGAAGGCCAGAAATACGTGCTCGAGGACATCACCGCCCGGTTTTTGCAAGAACGCAGGCGGAAGGAAAAACAAACGCATGGAAGTTAGTTCTTTGGAATCATCGTTATTCCAAACGAATATAAAAAGATTTTGGAGGTTTCAAAAAAATGAATAAGACTGAATTGATTGCTGCTGTTGCTGAAAAAGCGGGTATTTCGATGAAGGACGCCGACAGCGCCGTTAACGCGATGATTGATGCTGTCGTCGAGGCGGTTGCCGCCAACGACAAGGTTCAGCTGGTTGGTTTTGGTACGTTCGAAGTCCGCGAGCGGAGCGAGAGAATGGGCCGTGATCCCAGAACGGGCAAGGAAATCACCATTCCGGCTTCCAAAGTGCCTGCCTTTAAAGTGGGCAAGGCTTTTAAAGACGCTGTTAAATAAGAACGAAATCAAAAAACCGGCCTTTAAAAGGGCCGGTTTTTCGGTGTATTAGGGAGGAACTTGATCATGCGGTTGGATAAATATTTAAAGGTTTCCCGGCTGATTAAACGCCGCACCGTGGCAAACGAGGCGTGCGATGCCGGACGGGTACAGGTTAATGGAAAAGTAGCGCGCGCCTCCTACGAGGTTAAACAGGGGGACTTGCTGGAGCTTACCCTGGGCGCCAGGGCGCTGAAGGCCGAGGTCATCAGCGTAAACGAATACGCTAAGAAAGAGGACGCATCCGCTATGTACCGTATCATCGAGGGACAGGAATAACTTTTTTTCGGCGGCATATACATCAAATATGCTACCGAAAGGAAGGATGTCCGATGATTGATGATAAAAAGAACGTCAAAGCGCCGCAGATGCCCCATAACATCATCATGGAGAACCGAAAGAACCTCAATATTTCCGGTGTGCGGGATGTGGACAGTTTTGATGAGCAAACCGTGATCGTTTATACCGATTTGGGTCAGCTAATCATCAAAGGGAGCAATATTCATATCAGCAAGCTCAGCGTCGAAACAGGGGATTTGAGCGTCGAAGGCGAAATTTGCAGTCTGGTGTATTCTCAAACAAGCCGTTCTTCGGGAGGATTCTTTTCGAAGATGTTCCGATAGGATCCGATAGGAGGGGGCTTGTATGGAAATTACGCTGGCGGAACAAACCAGTTGTTTTTTTTACTCTTGCTTGTTTGGCGCGTGTATGAGTCTGTTATATGACTTGTTTCGTTCGGTCCGGATCATTTTTCGTTTTGGCAAGGCGGCCACTTTTTTTCACGATATTCTTTATTTTTTCCTCGTTGGCGTGCTGACTTTCGGCTTTATTCTGGTGGTCAACCATGGGGAACTGCGGGCTTATCTGTTCCTGGGGGAATTTTTGGGTTGGCTGCTGTACCACCTGACGGTGGGCAATGTCACCATCCGGTTTCTCTGCTGGCTGGTAAGTCTATTCCGGCGCTTTTGCAGGATGATTTGGACCCGGATCATAAAGCCTGTTTTCCGTCCGCTGAGGAAACTGTTGCGCCGTGGCGTTAAAAAGCCGAAAAAAGCGAAAAAGAACACAAAAAAAGATGCGCAAATTCGAAAAAAGCCCTTGAAACAACATAGCTAGCTATTGTATAATTAGTTAACTCCCTCCGGCTTGACGGATGGCGGAATTTAAAGAAGGAGCGCGGCGTCAGTGAAGGTTGTGCAAACCAAAAAGAAAAGCAAAAGTTTGCTGCTTCGCATTGCGTTGGCGGCTTTACTGGTTTATTCCATCATCGCAATCGTTAACCAGCAGCTGGTTATTGCACAAAAAACGCAACAGATGTCGGGCTATTCGGCCCAACTTAAGGACCAACAGCTGCGAAATGATGAATTAAAGCAGCTGGTAGGAAACGGAGATAATCGGCAATATATGGAAAAAGCCGCCCGTGATACCTTGAATTACGCCGAACCAGATGAGCGCGTGTTCGTCAACGTCGCAGGCAACTGATCGAAAATTTGTCAAAATATTAAGGAGGCAATCAGTTCTTTATGCAGCTTGAGGTAGGAGCGATTTTGGAAGGCAAGGTTACGGGCATTACCAAATTCGGCGCGTTTGTGGAGCTTCCCGGCGGCAAAACCGGAATGGTACATATTTCGGAGGTTGCGCCCACATTCGTCAAGGAGATTCGGGATCATCTGACCGAAAATCAGGTCGTCAAAGTAAAGATTCTCAGCATTGGCGAGGATGGAAAGGTCAGTTTGTCGATCAAAAAGGCCATGGCTCCTCCGCCTCAGGCGCAGCAGCGCCCGTTCGGCGGCAACCGCGGCGGTTCTCCGCGGTTTAACGGCGGCGCGCCCCGTTTCAATGGCGGCGACTGGCAAAAGCGCAGCAACGAACCTGCCACCTTCGAGGATATGATGTCGAAATTTAAGCAGACCAGCGACGAGAAAATGTCCGATTTAAAGCGCGCGACCGAATCCAAGCGCGGCGGCTTCTCCCGGCGCGGCCAATCCAAATAAAACAACTGAAAGCGGCGGAGTGGATCTCACTCCGCCTTTTGATGTTTATCGGGTTTGAAGAAACGGGAGGTATCCGTATATCATGTTGTTGATAAATGGCGAAATCCATACCATGGCTGGGCCTGTGCTGGACCGGGGGTTCCTGCGGACCGAAAGGGGAATCGTGACGGAGGTCGGGCCAATGGACCAGCTGAAACCTGGCCCCGCGGAGGAAGAAACCATTGACCTGAACGGTGGTTTTGTTTGCCCCGGCATGATCGACGCCCACACCCATCTTGGCATGTGGGAGGACGGGCTCGGCTTTGAAGGGGACGACGGCAACGAGGAAACGGATCCTGTTACCCCGCATCTTCGGGCAGTTGACGCGGTCAACCCCATGGACCGCTGTTTTGCCGAAGCGTTGGAAGCCGGCGTGACAGCGGTGGTCACCGGTCCCGGCAGCGCCAATCCCATCGGCGGAACGCTGCTGGCGATGAAAACTTTTGGCCGCCGGGTGGATGATATGGTTTTAAAGGATCCCGTCGCCGTAAAGATGGCGCTGGGCGAAAACCCAAAAACAGTCTACCATGGCAAAGGCCAGGCGCCGGTTACCCGTATGGCTACGGCGGCCATCATCCGCGAGGCCCTTTTTAAAGCCCGGCGTTACCAAGAAGACCAGAACAAAGCGGCGGAGGATGACGAACTCGATCCGCCGGAATTTGATATGAAGTGCGAAGCGCTGCTTCCCTTGCTGCGCGGGGAGATTCCCGCGCATATCCACGCCCACCGCGCGGACGACCTGTTTACCGCGCTGCGCATAGCCAAAGAATTTGCTTTGAAGGTGGTGTTGGTCCACGGGACCGAGGGAGGCCTGATCACCGAAGAACTGGCAGCGGAAAATACGCCGGTTCTGGCAGGTCCCATTCTTTGCGACCGTTCCAAGCCCGAACTGCGGAATTTGTCGCCCGCCACGCCGGGGCAGCTTGCCCAGGCGGGCATTCAGACATGCCTAGTGACCGATCACCCGGTGATTCCCATCCAATAC
>CABQAC010000013.1 GCA_902462035.1 uncultured Eubacteriales bacterium | reverse complement strand
GAGCAACCGGCTCATAACCGGTCGGTCCCGGGTTCGAGTCCCTGATGGCCCACCAAATTGGGAAGCAGATGGCTGCTGAGCCTGTGGCATGACAGATTTAGGGGTATAGCTCAGTTGGTAGAGCAGCGGTCTCCAAAACCGCGTGCCGAGGGTTCAAGTCCTTCTGCCCCTGCCACATTTCAAAGAACCCTTGATTTTTCAAGGGTTCTTTGTTTTTTTTATCTGCCCTACACGTTTTTACACGATTTCACACAGGGCTTGCTTTTGAGTTTGACAGAAGATTCCAACTGCGGCGGGGCATCACTTGGTCTGCATTTTCACTTGGGGCAATTATCAAAAGGTACACCTTTTGATAATTGCCGTTTTAACCAATAAAATGGAGGGTACAACTTATGAAAAGATTTTTGGCAATGCTGCTGGCAGGAATAATGATTTTGTCATTATCTGCTTGCGGTGAAAAAGGTGAACAATTCGACTGGAACGATATGGAGCTCGGCGTTCTATTACCAGCACCAAAATCAAATATCGGTGAAATTTCCATCAATATCGAAGATCATCTCAGCATTCGTGTTCACGGAACTTCAAAGGATGATTACAAGGAGTATCTTGCGGAATGTCAATCGGCTGGTTTTACGGTTGAGAGTGACAAATCGGAGAATCGCTACAACGCCTTCAATGAGACTGGATATAAACTGTCATTGCTGTATATGGAGAGCAGCAAAGAACTTCATATTAGTCTTGATGCACCTATGAAAATGCAGACGCTTCAATGGCCCACAAGCGAAATTGCAAAATTATTGCCGGTGCCGAAATCTACGCTCGGAAAAATCCGTTCGGAATCATCAAAGCACCTGTATGTTTATGTGGGTGAAACACCATTAGACGATTACAAAGCTTATGTCAATGCGTGTTCCGAAAAAGGGTTTCATGTTGATTCTGACAAAGGCGATACATATTATAACGCTGATAATGCGGACGGTTATCACATCTCTTTAAAGTATCAGGGCAATCATGTGATGTCTATTGAAATCAGTATGCCGGACAATGAAGTGACGGATGGAGCATCATCGGAAGACACAAGCACCGGAAAGGAACCTGGACTTGACGTTGAAGTAAAGGTCGTGTGTACTGAAAATCTGATTTTCAGTACATATGATGTTGGATTCTATATTGACGATTCTCTTGTGGGAACCATCAAACACGGAGCAACGGAAACCTATACCGAACCATTGGAAAAAGGCTCTCACACATTGAGATTTGAAAACTCCGATGATGATACCGTAACGGGTGAAGTTACGGTTGATATCGCGAAAGCGGGAAAACTTGAGTTCAAAATCTGGTGTCACAGTGGGGAAATCAAAGTTGACACCGTCGCAAACTCTGTAAAAGAGGAAGAAACTACGGATAAAACAGATTCGGAGCCAACCGAAACAAGCAAGCCTAATGATACATCGTCGGAAGACACAAGTTCCGAACCCAACACTGCGGCGTCTCAAACACCATCCGGAAATCAGACAACTACTTCAAAGCCAACAGAGAACACTACACCACCTGGTAACTCAAGGATTGTTTACTGGACTCCAAATGGAAAATCCTATCATTCACGAAAGAACTGTCCTACTTTATCAAGAAGCAAAACTATTCTTGAAGGTACCATTGCACAAAGCGGAAAAAGTGATGCCTGTGATAAATGCTTTTAGTTATAAAGTCGAAGTTCGCCCTTATCTTTGCTCTTTTCAAATTTTTAGGCTACAATTTAATAAATGAGAGGGAGGGAAATTGATATGGGTATGGCAAAGGTAGTCAAAGCATTATTGTTGGAACGCGATATGACACTAACTGATTTAGCAAGTAAATTAGGAAAAACTGTTCAGAACATGAGCGCGAAATTACGTCGTGATAATCTGTCCGAAAACGAATTACAGGATATTGCCAAAGCTTGTGACGCAACATATGTTGGTAGTTTCGTACTAAACGATAGCAAAAAAGAAATAAAATGAGACGGCATGTACAAATCATCCTTTGAGATGTTTTTGTGTAAATGAAATTCTGTCATACTATTTATGGGCAGTGATAGACTGCCCTTGTAAAGACGAATGGAGCGAAGAACCAGAAAGAAACCGCGATCCTACTACGCATTTCTTCTGGTTCCCTACCGAAATGCGGCAGCGTCCTTTAAGCTGGTATCGGCAAAACGATGCTGGGCCACGGCTTTAAGCGGGGGCGTGGAAACGGCGCGCGTATACGTCAAAAAAATCTGGTAATAACGGCTTGCTTCATTAGGAAGGCTGTGATATATTGGAACGCGAAGGGGCTTCCCAATAAAACCGCGGGAGAGGATGCCGGTTGTTTTGCCCCTGCCCAAAATGCAGTTGCGAAAGGGGATATAAAATGGCGGAAATTATAAAGGCGTATCAACAAAGTGTTGGCGCGTTAAAATTCATTGGAAAAAAATATGGCGATGGAGACCGTGTGGACGGTATGTTCGGCGCGCAATGGAGCGAATGGTTACAAAAAGGTTGGTTTGATATCATTGAGAAACAAATCGGCAATAATCCTGACGATACTTGCGAGGACGGCGGCGCCTATATAGGCTTGATGCGGGATAAATGCGGAGAGCCCTTTCAATATTGGATTGGCATGTTTGTGCCGATAACGACGAATACCCCAGAAGGGTTTGATTCTGTGACCTTTCCCCAAAGCGACTGGGGTATCTGCTGGGTATATGGGAAAGAACCGGATGTGTATATGAAAGAAGGAAAATGCCGGGAATATCTGAAGCAAAATGGAATGGAAGATGCGCTTGATCAAGAAGGCGCGCGTTGGTTCTTTGAGCGATATGCGTGTCCGCGTTTTACAGCGCCCGATGAAAAGGGCAATATCATATTGGATATCGGATTTTTTGTTCAATAACGTATCCTTCATTCTGCTGTTAATCCTTACCAAAACATGCCGCAGCAGCGAACCCGAACGGAAAATACCGGAAAATTATGTTGGAATCGGCCTGGTTTGCAAAAAAGGAATCCCGCAGGGCCTTGCATAACAAGGCTGTGCGGGATTTTTTCCATATTTCTATCGTGTATGGACAGCGCCGTCCGCATCCTCAAAAAGAGCATGTTTATCTTCTTCACATGCGTAAAACAATAGAACGAAAAAAACGATAAAGCGCGGCGCCGGGGTGTTTCTTAACAGTCGACGCGCATACAAACGGCTTTAAACAGAAAAAGGAGGCGCTCATATGGGGACGCACGGCGCGAACAGAGACGGCATTGCTGCCATACCGGGCAAAAACGGAAGATCGGAAGAAAATAACGATACTATTCAATGGTAATGGGCTGTTCTTGTTCGTCCGCCTGTGTGTATAGAGCGAGTAATTCATACTGCAGTTTCGCGTCTACTTGATAAAAACGGTCTTTGTACTGCAGAATATTCCCATGCTGCAGGGAAATGCTGAAACCGGCATCCTTGCAGGAAAGGATTAACTGAGTGCCGGGAACAGGCAAAAACGTTGTCTTCGTTTTGGGTGCTTGCTCGATACAATCTAATATTTTTTGAATGGTCTTCGGATCAATAATTTCCTTTTGTCCGGCTTTGCGGTCTTCGTTCCATGTCAGGCGTTGGAACAGGAGAGAACGGATACCGCTTCGATCAATTTTTAGTGCGTCCGGTTCGTTGGTTTGCGCCGATGATGCCGACTGTCCGGTTCGGAAGTTTGCAGTCTGGCTGTGATGGATATCTTGTGAAATGGTTCCTTTGTTTTCTGTCGAGGAGCGCCTGCCGGTGGTTGGAGTAAAGGCCGATTCGTCGCTTACAGGATGAGCCTTGTCCTCAGTTTCTGTGTTTTGCTGCATTTGTGCATGCGGCTGCAAGCCGCCTTAAAAAGCCGCGGGCGCCCCCGAACAGCCGGCAAAATTACAAGCGAAAACGATCAGCACCAAGGCCGAAAACAATTTCGGGAACATTTTGTTTCACTCCTTTGTTATATCGTATGGAATCAGCAGCGACAGGATTTTGTCAAAAGTTTCTTCCTGTGTCGTCTCCATGAAGCTGGCCGTATAGATTAAACTTTCATCACGATAAAGCGCGGTGGTTTTTGTGCTGCCCGGGAAAACCAAAAATTCCTTTCCCCGATAATTTACGCGCCGGTACTCCCGTTCCGTTGGTTCTTGACTTGAAACGCTAAGGATACGTACAGACCCATTTTGAAACCGATAAGAAAGGCCGGCCGGTTGATCCGATTTGTTAAGAAAAAGCAGAACATATTCTATAAAGCCGTCCTCTGTGCAGGGGCGAATGTTCCAGCCCAATGCCTGTTTCGCCTCCTTGTAGGATACCCTCTTTTGAGTTATGGAGAAATGCGGCGTATTCGGCGGGGTACTGGCGGTTGGCGGCGTGATCGGCGGCGTGACTGGCGTGCTGATGGATGGTGTGAAGAGAGAGGGGGCATCTCCTGAATTTGGGGCTGGTGGGGCGGCCGGTCGATGAAGAATAGAGGGAATGGCGATCGCTGCAGGAACGGTAATCGCCAGGCAAACTGCCCATAAGCCGGCCGTATCAATTTGTTTCCGCCGCTTTTGTTTTAGCCGTTTTTGTTTTTCTATGCGCTCCAGGATATCCTTTGTGCGTTCATGATAGGTCTTCAAAAACAAACCCCTCCTTTTCCAAGGTGGATTTCAGCGCCTTTTTTGCCCGATAGGCCAAATTCTCAACCTGCTTATAACTTTTTCGCAGTACAAGCGCTGCGTCGGCATAGCTCATATTCTCAAAATAAAGCAGATGGAGGACATCTCGGTAGTCCTTGTGAATTTCCTGTAAGGCTTTGTGGACTTGGCGGCTTTGCTCATCTTTCAAAACCTGCTGCTCGAGGGAGATCCTTTCCGACGGATCTTTTTCCAATGCGCTTAGCGGCACGTTGAAAAATCGTGTTTGCCGCCGCAAAAAATCCAACGCATTGTTTCGCCCGATTTTGAACAACCAGGTTTTAAAGGAGCATTTTCCTTTGAAGCGGCTTTTTCCGGACATCACCTCAAAAAAAGTTTCGGCCGCCAAATCTTCGGAAACCGCAACATTGTTCACAAGCCCATTGATGAAGAATATAAGGCCGTCGCTGTACAACTCCACGAGTTCTTCAAGGGCGCTGACATCGCCTTCCTGGAAACGGTGGTAGCTGCTGGCACCGTTATCCATTGACAAACTCCTTTCCGCTATTTCCCCTTTGCTTATTAGGCGAATGAAAACGGAAAAACCCTCACCATAAATTCAGCCGCGTGCTGTTGTTTCCCGCTTTATGTCTAGGTTAAACATTTCCCAGACATATTTCAACAATTAAAACTGCCTGGTTTGGCTCCTAAAGGAGGCAAAGCCTTGCCCGTCGGCGGAAAAAGACGGTTGGCGGCTGTCTTTGCCTATTTTGTTTTCCGCGTATTTTTCAGCGCCCAGCAAGTCAAGGGCTTCGCCTTAGCCAGATGCTTCCCGCCCGGTTTTGCTGCGCGAAAACGGAGCAGGCGGATGGCTGATAAGAAAATGTAAAATATAAATATATTTCACATTTAGAAAGAATACGGATTGAATCCTGCTACAATAATAACAAGCGTGCCGTATGGGTCGGAGGGATGAATGTGCAAAGAGCACGGGGAGGGAAATCCATGTGGGTCGTATATGCGCTGCTTTCCGCGGTCTTTGCCGCGCTGACCTCTATTTTGGCTAAAATAGGAATTGAAGGGATATCATCGAACCTTGCCACTGCTGTGCGCACGGTAGTCGTGCTGGTGATGGCTTGGGGGATGGTGTTTTTATCCGGTTCCCAGCGGCAGCTAGGGGATATTAGCCAGCGCAGTTGGCTGTTTCTTGTTTTATCCGGGGTTGCTACCGGGCTTTCCTGGCTGTTTTATTACCGCGCTTTGCAGCTGGGCCAAGCCTCTAAAGTCGTGCCCATCGATAAGTTCAGCGTCGTTATCAGCATGGTATTGGCCTTTCTCATCCTCAAGGAGGAGGTCACGGTAAAAACGGTGGTGGGCGGCGTGCTGATTACCGCCGGGACTTTTGTTTTGATTTTATAAAATAGATGCTGATGGGGAAATAGAACTTGATTTATTTGTTTGGACCCGCTATACTTGTATTAGATGATTAATACAAGATAGGAGGGATCCACACGGAACTGGCGTTTCAGGATAACATACCCATATACCTGCAGATTATTGCCGAGATCAAACGCCGGATCGTCTCCGGGGAATGGCAGCCGGGCGAGCGGATCCCGCCGGTGCGGGAGTTGGCCCAGTCCTTTGGCGTCAATCCCAATACCATGCAGCGTGCGCTGTCGGAGCTGGAGCGTGGTGCCTTGCTGTATACCGAGCGCACAGCGGGCCGCTATGTGACGCAGGACGGCGGATTGATCGGGCAGACGCGGGACCAAATGGCGGACGAGTATATTCAGGGGTTTATTTTGGTGATGAAGCAATTGGGGTACGATCATCGTGGGATTATGGCGAAGCTCGCCAAAAGGTTGGAGGAAACGGACACATGAGCGATGCGGTGACCATTCTGGGCTTGTCGAAAAGTTATGGCCGCAGGGCCGTGCTTTCTGGATTGGACTTGACGGTGCCCAGGGGGAGTATCGTAGGGCTATTGGGGCCCAATGGTTGTGGAAAAACAACCATGATGAAAATATTGGCAGGCATGATTCGGGACTACCAGGGCGAAGTGCGGATCGGAACAACGCCTCCTTCGGTGGAAACCAAATCGATGGTGGCTTATTTGCCGGATGTCGCCTTTTTGGCGCCCGGGATGAACGGCTGGGACGCGGTCCGGTTTTTTTCGGATTTTTTTGCGGATTTTGACCGGGACCGGGCGGTGGATTTGCTGAAGCGGTTCGGGCTCGATGCGAATCAAAAGGTTAAAACCATGTCCAAAGGCATGGTGGAAAAACTGCAGCTGATGCTGGTGCTGTCCCGCCGGGCCAAACTTTATTTGCTCGACGAACCGCTGGGCGGGGTGGATCCCGCCACGCGGGATGTTATTTTAGACTTGATCCTTGGCAATTACGCCGAAGATTCGGCCGTGCTGATCTCCACCCAGCTCATCGGGGAGATCGAACGGATTTTTGACCGCGTTGTGTTTTTGCGGGACGGAAAAAACTTCCTATCCGGAGAAGTGGATGCGCTGCGCCAGCAGACGGGAAAGTCGATGGACGCGCTGTTCCGGGAGGTGTACCAATGTTAGGAAAACTGCTTCGCCAGGAATTCCGCGCGACCTACCGGCCGTTTTTGCTGCTGTACGGCGCAACGCTGCTGCTTACCTTGTTGGAATTCATCGGCTTCCAAATCAACCAGCCGGTAATGGGGCTTATCGCCATGCTGGCGTTGATGCTGCTGTCGCTGGTGATGCTGGTGCTCACGGTGGTGCAAATCGCACGGCGGTACAGCAATAACCTGTACCGCGGGGAAGGGTATTTGATGTTTTCGCTTCCCGTGCCGGCGTGGCAGCTGTTGGTGGCCAAATTGATACCGGCTGTCTTGTGGATCTGCCTGAGTATGCTGCTGTTTTTCGTAGGCCAGTTTTCTGTCGTCTTTGCCGTAGGCGGCGTGTTCGAGGGCGGCGTCGTGGCGGAGATCAATCGGGTTTTTTTGGAGGCCGGCCTGCCTTCGCTGCGGGTTTATGCTTCCTTGCTGCCAGTGATGGCGGTCATGTATTTCATCGAAATGGTCTTTTTTGTCCTGCTGATTTATTTTTCCATCACCCTGGCCAATACCGGCAGGTTTCAGGGCCACAGCACCCTTTTCGGCGCATTGATCTTTTTGGGGCTGTACCTGATCTATTGTGTGGCGGAATGGGCCGCCATGTTTTTGATTCCATTGGGGCTGCAGATAGGGGAAGATGGTTGGAGCTTTGTCCTGCAGGGCAGCAAGATGGTTTTGGAAAACGGCGCCTATCAGATGGGGCTGGGGTATTTTCCGCTGGCCTTAGCGGTTTTGGTACTGCTGTTTTGGCTGACGGCCTCGCGGATAAACCGCCATCTTTCTTTAAAATAACGGCAGGAGGTGCGGCGTTGATGAGAGTGTATGACATTTCCCGGGAATTATTTTCCGCCAAGGTGTATCCTGGGGATCCCAAACCTTATACCGAACCGATCCAGCGGATGGACATGGGGGACGACTGCAATGTGACCGGCTATTATGCCAGCGCTCACGCCGGTACTCATGTCGACGCGCCCAGCCATTATATCGAAAATGGCCAGACGGTGGACCAGCTGGATCTTGGCCGCTTTATGGGGCCCTGCACGGTGGTGACGGTCAAGGGGATCGTCACGGGAAAGGACATTGACCGGCTGCTTGCCACAGGGTGTGAAAAGCGCGTTTTATTCAACGGCAACGGCGAATCGTTCCTGGCGCCCAGCGCAGCGTTCGCCCTGGTGGAAGCGGGGGTGCTGCTGGTTGGCACCGACGCGCTTTCTATTGGCGCGTACGGGGAGGAAGTCCAGCCCCATCGGGAACTGCTGGGCGGCGGCGTCCCGGTGCTGGAGGGGCTCAAGCTCCGTGGCATTCGGGAAGGCGATTATTTCCTCATCGCGCTGCCGGTCCGCATGGGCGGGCTGGACGCCGCCCCCGCCCGGGCGGTGCTGTTGGAATCGTAAAAGCAAAAAAGAAATCCCTCCGGCGGGCCGGCGGGATTTCTTTCTCCTTTATAGGCTGGTACCGCGAAAAAGCAGTGCCTCCGCAATGATTATAATATGCAAATCGGTCGCCTTGCCGTAACGCGGGCCAAGCCCCGGCAAAACAGGCCGGCCGGTTGAAAGGAAGGTCAGGTTCATGAATATATTGGTGATCGGCTGCGGCCGGGTGGGAACGCATCTCGCCCGCCAGCTGAGCGAAAATGGGCACGACGTCTCGGTAGTGGACAGCAGCCCCGCGCTGCTCGAACAGCTGGGAGATGATTTTCAGGGCATGGCCATCGCCGGTGTGGCGATGGATCTGGACGTGCTCAAGGACGCGGGAATCGAGGGCTGCGATGCCATGGCCGTGGTGTCCCAGGACGATAACCTGAATATCACCGTGGCGCAGATCGCCAAAGAGTTTTTCGGCGTACAGCGGATCATTACCCGGGTTTCCGACCCTTACCGCGAGGATGTGTTCGAGCATTTTGGGCTGAATACCGTTTGCCCCACAAAGATTGCTGCCGAAAGCATCTATACCGCCCTGGTGG
Source organism: uncultured Eubacteriales bacterium (assembly GCA_902462035.1). GTDB lineage: Bacteria > Bacillota > Clostridia > Oscillospirales > Acutalibacteraceae > CABQAC01. The sequence goes on along the minus strand of CABQAC010000013.1, from coordinate 9,134 downwards.
ACGAGGTGCGGGACCGGCTGGTGGCTTTCGATACCTGCACCCTGTCGGTATCGGTGCGGGATATTCAGGTCCGTTTCCTTGGCTGGGAACTGCGGGACATCCCCATGGCCGAAGGGGAATGTGTGTTCGGCGTACAGCATGCGGATTCGCGTATTACCTTGTACGACGGACGGCAGCATATTACCGTTCAAAAGGGCGATAAACTGCTGATCAACCGGATTTTAGACTGAGCCAGAGATCAACCGAGGGAAGGACGGGATTGGGAAGATGAGGATTGTGATTGTCGGCGGGGGGAAGCTGGGCTTTTACCTTTCCAAAAATATGCTGGACCGGGGCCACGAGGTCAGCCTGGTGGAAATGGATAAGAAAAAATGCGCCAATCTGGCCACGATGCTCGACGCGGTGGTGGTCAGCGGCGACGGCACCGATATCAGCGTGCTGGAGACGGCGGGCATTTCCCGCGCCGACTCGGTCATCGCGGTCAGCGGCAGGGATGAGGACAACGTGGTCTGCTGCCAAATCGCCAAAAAGCTGTTCCACGTGCGCAAGGTAGTCGCCCGGGTTAACAACCCCAAAAATATGGCTACCATGAAGCGCCTGGGCGCGGATATCGCGGTGTGCAACACCGAAATCATCACACGGATTATCGAGCAGGAGGTGGACAGCCAAGGCCTGCACCTGCTTGCCAACCTGAACAAAGGCCGGTCCGCCATCTGCGCGTTGACGCTGGAAAAAGATTCCGACCTGGACGGAAAGATGATCAAAGATATCCGTATCCCGGACGATTCGCTGATCATTTCGATGGTGCGGGGGGATACGACCATTATCCCCAAGGGCAATTCCGTCATCCGGGGCGGGGACGAAATTATCGCGGTTTGCGGCGCGGACAGCCGCAAGGAGCTGCTGCGCGCGCTCCGCTGAAGAGCGGCAATCAACGCGGCAAACGCGCCCGGCGGGGATTGTCTCCCCCGCCGGGCGCGTTTTTGTGCTGTTATGTACGGCGGGGCGCCGGCATGCGCATGGGATAATGGGGGACATGCTCGTCCATATAGACGGGGCCGCACACCGAAAAGCCCATTTTTTCGTAAAAACCCACCGCGTGGTCCTGGGCGCCCAGCCGGCATTGCGTCGCGCCCAGGGAAGATGCCATGCGGATCATTTCCTTTACCAGCGCCTTCCCGGCGCCGGTACCGCGCAACGGTTTTTCCACTGCAATACGCCCCAGGGAAAAACAGCCGTCCCCTTCGTCAATCAGCCGCCCAGTGGCCACTGGCGCGCCGTTTTCGCCCACCAGGACCAGGTGGCGGCACAAAGGGTCGGTTCGGTCAAATTCCAGATCGGGCGAAAAACCCTGTTCCTCGATAAACACATGCTCGCGCACCTGTTTTGCCAGGCTGTAATCTTCCCCTGGCCCAATCCAAATCATTTTTACCAATTTGCATGTCCGCCCTTTCGCGTGTAATCTTTCGTTTTTCCCTAAAATCCTTTGCCGCCGCGCAGGCCCGCGTGGCTCGGTCCGAAGCGGACGCGCTGCGGTGTGTGTCAGTTGCGGACACGTGTCATATAATAGGGAAGAAAACAGTGTTTTACAGCCGGTGCTCGTCCAGCAGCCGCTGCTTTTCTTGCCAAAGGGGCAGGGATAAATCCACGTAGTAATGGTGCGGGTGCTCGAACCGGGTTACTTCGTCCCACAGCGTCCCAAGCTGTTCCGCGCAATAGGCGCGGATATCCGTAAGCGCCGGCGTTTCGTATACGCATTCTCCACCGCGGAAAATCTGTTTCAGCAGCGGCCGTGCGGTAAAATGTTCTACGGTTTTTCGCTTCCAGGTGTATTCCGGGTCAAACAGCTCATAGGGCGCGTTTTCGTCGATGCTTTCCCCCTGGAGGGCAATCACGTCGGCAATGGCCTTGCCTGTGCCGCGGTCAAACAGGCGGAAAACCTTTTTAAAGCCCGGGTTGGTGATTTTCGTAACATTTTCACTGACCTTGATGCGCGGGACCAGGTTCCCGTCCTCCTGTACGGCGGCCAGCTTGTATACGCCGCCGAATACCGGCTCGGAGGAAGAGGTTATCAGCCGCTCGCCCACACCGAACGTATCCACCGGCGCTCCCTGAATCAGCATGTCGCGGATGATGATCTCATCCAAGGAGTTGGAAGCGCAGATTTTACAGTCTGGGAATCCGGCCTCGTCCAGCATTTTGCGCGCTTTTTTGGACAGATAGGTAATGTCGCCGCTGTCGATTCGGATGCCGGCGGGGCGCTTGCCCATAGGTACTAGCACCTCCTGAAAGGCGTGGATGGCGTTGGGAACGCCGGACTTAAGCGTGTTGTAGGTATCCACCAACAGCACGCAATTATCCGGGTATTGGCGCGCGTAGGCGCGGAACGATTCCAGCTCGTCGCCGAACAGCTGGATCCAGCTGTGGGCCATGGTGCCCAGCGCTGGAACGCCATACATGCGGTCGGTCAGGGTGCAGGCGGTGCCCGCGCAGCCGGCAATATAGGCGGCCCGGGCGCCTAAAATAGCGCCGTCATATCCCTGGGCGCGGCGGGAACCGAATTCCATCACCGCCCGGCCCTGGGCCGCGCGGACAATCCGGCTGGCCTTGGTCGCAATCAGGCTTTGGTGGTTGATGGCCAACAGCACCATGGTTTCGATCAACTGGGCCTGAATGACCGGCCCCACCACCGTGACAATGGGCTCGTGGGGAAAGATCGGGGTCCCCTCCGGTACCGCCCACACGTCGCAGCAGAATCGGAAGGTGCGCAGGTATTCCAGGAACGGCTCGCTGAAAATTCCCTTGCCGCGCAGGTAGGCCAAATCTTCTTCGGTAAACCGGATGTTTTTCAAATAATCGATCAGCTGTTCCACTCCGGCCATTATGGCGAATCCGCCGTTGTCCGGCACGTGGCGGAAAAACATGTCGAAACAAGCGGCCTTGCCGCGCATGCTGTTTTCCAAATACCCGTTGGCCATGCACAACTCGTAATAATCGGTCAGCATGGTCAGATTACGTTCGGTCATCCTCTGCTTCCTTTCTAAAAAAGACGCTGTTTTCGCTCAATCCACAATATTCGATACAAGTTCAACGCCGCCCAGCCGCATCTGGTAAAGCGCCAGGGTGTTCATCAGCCCCGCGTTGTGTTCGCCCAGGTCGTAGGTTTCGACCAGCGCGGTGGGAACGATGACCCGGCAATGCTGATTCCGCCGGTTAAAGTCCGCTTTCAGCGCCAGCGCGAATTGCATCACGCACAGATCGGTGCAGTCTCCTGTCAGCAAGAAAGTATCGGTCTGGGCGTGCGCCGCCAGCCAATGCTGAAAGGCGGGTTCCAAAAATCCATTGGTCGAATTTTTCTCGATAATCTGTTCCACCCCGGCGTTCAAAATTTCCGCCGTAATTTCGGCTTCCGCCGTCCCCCTGACACAGTGGGCGGGAAAAACGGAGAACTCCGGACAGTTTTGGTCGTGGCTGTCCGCAAAAGCCAGCCGGGGGATGCGGTGTGCGGCGCATTGCCGCTGTAGCCGCGCAATGCCCGCTTGAATGGCCTTGACCCGCGGACTTGCCAGCGGCCCTTTTTCCACAAAGCCGCCCACCATATCCATCACGACCAGTACCGTGTTCGCGGGGGAAAGGGTGTCAAGGGATAAAACAGGCAGTTGTGCCTGGCCGTTTTGAATGGCTTCCAGCGCGGCTGTCCACGCGCTTATCGTGTTACCTTGTTGCATCGTGATCCCTTCCTTTCCGGATGTAAGAAAATACGCGTAAGAGCGGGAATTTACGGTTCCGCGCACGCGGATGGGCGGCGAAGCCTGCGCAAGGAAATTCCCTAGCGTCAAAGCAGGGCTTTGACGCGGCCTGCCAACGGTACGGGTAAGAGCGGGAATTTACGGTTCCGCGCACGCGGATGGGCGGCGAAGCCTGCGCAAGGAAATTCCCTAGCGTCAAAGCAGGGCTTTGACGCTATTATACCACGCTTTTCCATTTCAAGACATATGGCGCACTCTTTTTTTTGTTTTGAGTACCGCGATTTCGCCGATACCTCTGAAAAAGCGGAATCCACTTCTTGCAAAACCAAAAATACGACAAATTTTTTCTAGTTTGCCTAAAAAGACTCTTTACAAATGCTAAGGAAAAACATATAATAAGAAATATCAAAATGCACCATCGGAATAATTAAAAAAGCAATATTCCCATATGATAATTTTTAAAACGGTTTATTCTGCTTCTGATTTATGACGCATTGTTGTTTAAAATTTTTTGCATGGCAGGATTTTTCGTTTGAATTAGTTTGATTTATTTTTCATACGCCGCGGCCCTTGGTTTTTATCTGTTTTGGGGGCCGGTTCAAACGAAAAATCCCGCTATGCTTCTGTTAATCAATTTGGATTGACATACAAAATAATAATAAGGTGAGGATGAAAGAATGAGACTGCGCAAACAAGAATTGGGAAACAGAAATCTCGTCGGCGCCCGTGTAGAAGCGGCAAGAAAGAAAGCCGGAATGAAGCAGAAGGAACTTTTGGCCCAACTGCAGGTCAATGGTATCGATATGAATGCCTCCGGTCTTTCCAAGCTGGAAGGGCAAATCCGTTATGTGACGGATTTTGAACTGCTGGCGTTGTCTAAAATCCTCGACGTGTCCATCGAGGAACTTCTGGGTGTGGAAGAGGAATAATTCCCGGTTTTGCCGAAACGAAGCGCCCCTTTCCGGGACACCCGCCTGAATGGGCGGGCGAGGAAGGGGCGCTTTTTTGTGCGATTACCGTTCGGCGGCGTTTTTTCTTGACAACAAATACAGCCTGCATTACTATAGAGTCATGCTGTCACCAAGAATCGGAGGGATTTCAGAATGCTGAAGAACCATGAAAAATCCATGGAAAAAATTGTTGCGCTGTGCAAAAACCGCGGCTTTGTGTATTCGGGGTCGGAAATTTACGGCGGCCTGTCCAACACGTGGGATTACGGCCCGCTGGGTGTGGAATTCAAGAATAACGTCAAGCGCGCGTGGTGGAAAAAATTCGTGCAGGAAAGCCCTTATAATGTAGGGCTGGACGCCGCTATTTTGATGAACCCCCAAACCTGGGTGGCTTCCGGCCATGTGGGCGGCTTTTCCGACCCGCTGATGGACTGCAAGGAGTGCAAAACCCGCCACCGGGCCGACAAGCTGATCGAGGACGCGGGCGGCGACGCGAACGGCATGACGTTCGAGCAGATGACCGATTATATAGAAACGCACAACATCTGCTGCCCCGATTGCGGCAAGCATAATTTTACCGATATCCGCAAATTTAATTTGATGTTTAAAACCTTCCAGGGCGTGACCGAGGACGCGAAGAACGAGCTGTTCCTTCGGCCGGAAACCGCCCAGGGGATTTTCGTAAACTTTGCAAACGTCCAGCGAACCACCCGGCGCAAAATTCCGTTCGGCGTGGCCCAAGTCGGGAAATCCTTCCGAAACGAAATCACGCCCGGCAACTTTACCTTCCGCACCCGGGAATTCGAGCAGATGGAACTGGAGTTTTTCTGCGCCCCCGGCACCGATTTGGACTGGTTCCATTACTGGAAGGACTACTGCAAAAACTTCCTGCTGAATTTGGGTCTGCGGGAGGAAGATATCCGCCTGCGCGACCATTCGCCGGAGGAACTTTCCCACTATTCCAACGCCACCACCGATATCGAATTCGTATTCCCCTTTGGCTGGGGCGAGCTGTGGGGTATTGCAGACCGCACCGACTTTGACTTAAAACAGCATCAAAACCATTCCGGCAAAAGTTTGGAATATTTTGACCAGGAGAAGAACGAGCGGTACCTGCCTTATGTAATCGAGCCTTCCCTGGGGGCGGACCGGGTTGCGCTGGCTTTCTTGTGCGGCGCTTACGACGAGGAGGAAGTCGGCACCCAGGAAAAGCCCGATACCCGCGTGGTACTGCGGCTGCATCCAGCCTTGGCGCCGATGAAGGCTGCCGTACTGCCCCTGTCTAAAAAGCTGTCCGGCGAGGCCGAGAAGGTTTACCACCAACTGACAAAGCATTTTATGGTGGACTTCGACGACGCGGGCTCCATCGGCAAGCGGTACCGCCGCCAGGACGAAATCGGAACGCCCTTCTGCCTGACCTACGACTTTGACAGCCAGGAAGACGGCTGCGTCACCGTCCGCGACCGCGACACCATGGAACAAGAGCGGGTTAAGATCGAGGATTTGGTGGCTTATATTGAAAATCGGCTGGAATTTTAAGAATAAATAAATTAATACAAAGGGGAGAAACCAATCTGGTTTCTCCCCTTTGTTTATTTTGTGGATTCGTCCGTCTGCGGCGTCAGGTCAATTTCCCAGCTCCGGCTTCCGCTGATCCATAGTTCCACTGCCCCATGGGGGTCATTTGGGTCGTAACGGGGAATCTCATGAAATGTCAGCCACACGGCTTTCGCCTCTTCCGAGATTTTCACGTCCCCTGGCCGGATCCGCCCCAATGCCTCCCCTAAACCCAACACCCCGTCCTCGCGGTGATAAGACAATGGGTAGAAGGGGGAGGATGGATTACCATGATCGATACGGAGCCAAAAAGTGATGGTACCGGCTTCGTTATAAGCTTTTTCCAGCGGAAAAGAAAAGATACACTCAAGCTGATAGTCGCAAAAGCCTTCCTTGCGGTTGAATATAGGGGATTCCACCGGTACGCAACGCACCTGCCAATTCGCATCGTTTGCCGTAAAATGGGTGATCGGCGGCGCTTCCGGCCCTTTGCACGCGGTAAGGAGGCATAGCAGTGCGATGACGGCGAGTTGCTTTTTCATGACAAATCCTCCTTTCATAAGGCAAAAAAAGCGAAAGGGTTTGTTGTAATGATTATAATATTTTATGTGCGAAAGATCAATTCATTTGTTTAAAAAATTCTTTTATCGCAAATCATGGACACGAAGCTATGCGGGCAAAAGCGCGGTGCGCAGCCGTACCACACCGCGGATGAAGGAAGATGCGTTTCTCTTTATATAGCATCAATAAACAAAATGGAGAAACCTCTAAAGTTTCTCCATTTTGTATTTTATGACGAGCCAAGATAGACGGAAAAAGGCCCCCGCGGCAAGTGCCAGGCGGCACAAACAGCGGGGGCCTTTGGACACGCGCGCCACGGAAAACGCGCGTTTATTTTATGGTGTCGAACAAATGGGTAAAATCAAAGGTGGCAAAATAGTCGGCCGGGGTTTCCGCCCGGCGGATCAGCCGCGCTGTTCCGTCTTCCTGCAGCAGCAGTTCGGCCGACCGCAGCTTGCCGTTGTAATTGTACCCCATCGCAAATCCATGGGCGCCGGTGTCGTGAATCACCACCAGATCGCCGATGTCGATTTTCGGCAGCATACGGTCCACCGCAAACTTATCGTTGTTTTCGCACAGACCGCCGGTCACGTCGTACTTATGGTCGCAGGGCAGGTTTTCCTTGCCCATCACCGTAATATGGTGGTACGCGCCGTACATGGCCGGGCGCATCAGGTTGGCTGCGCAGGCGTCTAAGCCAACATATTCCTTATAAATATGCTTTTCGTGGGTGACCGTTGCCACCAAATGCCCGTAAGGCGCCAGCATAAACCGGCCCAGTTCGGTGTAAATCGCCACATCGCCCATGCCGTTGGGGGTCAGAATTTCTTCATAGGCTTGGCGTACCCCTTCGCCGATCGCCATAATATCGTTAGGTTCCTGGTCCGGCCGGTAGGGAATCCCCACGCCGCCGGACAGGTTGATGAACTGAAAATGCACGCCAGTTTCCTTTTGCAGGCGCACCGCGGTTTCGAACAGGATTCGGGCCAATTTGGGGTAATATTCGTTTGCCACCGTATTACTGGCCAAAAAAGCGTGCAGGCCGAATTGGCGAACGCCTTTTTCCTTTAAAATGCGGAATCCCTCCGCCAGTTGGGGATAGGTAAAGCCGTATTTGGCATCCCCAGGGGTGTCCATAATTTCGTTGTTCAAGGCAAAATCCCCGCCGGGGTTGTAGCGGCAGCAGATGGTCTGGGGCAGGCCCGCCGTCTTTTCCAAAAATCCGATATGGGTAAAATCGTCCAGGTTGATGGTGGCCCCCAGCTTACGGGCCAAACGGAAATCCTCCGCCGGAGTAACGTTGGAGGAAAACATGATTTCCCCGCCGGTAAAACCGCATGCGTCGGACATCATCAGCTCGGTCAGGGACGAGCAGTCCACGCCGCAGCCTTCCTCCCGCAGAATTTGCAGAATAGCCGGGTTAGGGGTGGCCTTGACGGCGAAAAACTCTTTGTAACCCTTATTCCACGCGAAGGCTTTCATCAATTTCCGGGCGTTTTCTCGGATTCCTTTTTCGTCATATAAATGAAACGGGGTGGGATAGTCCTTGGTGATCTCCCGAAGCTGATCCAAAGTGACAAATGGCTTTTTTATCATAATTGGGCTCGTCCTTTCTGGTTGCCTTGGCCGGATGCGGCACAACAGGGAAATAGGCGTTTTTACCGCCCGGTTAGGATAGATTTACTATAGCTTGCGGCACGAATTTTGTCAAGAACCGTTAAAAAAGCGGCGCGCAATTCGCGCCGCTTTTTTATTGCTGCATATATGGGTCCGCATACCAGTGTTCACGTACGTCAAGATACGACGCCGATACTGTAAGCGCCTGCGTAGAGCGTGCCGGCAGCGGGAGCCTTGATGATAAGAATGCCGCGGGGACGTGGCGGCTTCGTAGGCTCGGCCGCTTTGGCATCGCCGTGTCCAGCCCTATGCAAATATTGTTTTGTTCCGCTGCGTGATGCGCCTTCCCATACAGCTTGTTTAGACAATCATAACAAAATAACAGCATGAAACACTGCAAACTTCATTGCCGCGCTCTGCGAGAAACGCTTGCCAATAGGCGCGAAAAAGCGCAAAATAAAAAGATAATTGTTTGGAAGGAGCGCTCGCATGTTTTCGCGCAAGCAGTTGGCAAAACTGATTATTCCGCTGATTATCGAGCAAATTTTGGGCGTTACCATCGGCATGGCGGATACGATGATGGTCTCCTCGGTAGGGGAGGCGGCGGTATCCGGCATTTCTTTGGTGGATTCCATCAACGTGTTGCTTATCAATATTTTTTCCGCGCTGGCCACCGGCGGCGCGGTGGTGGCCTCACAGT
>CABQAC010000012.1 GCA_902462035.1 uncultured Eubacteriales bacterium | reverse complement strand
GATAACCAGCGCGCCCAGCGCGTCCACCAGTAAATCTTCCATGGTATCCTCCAGCGCCAGCCGCCCCGCCAAAGGCGTACCGTCCTCCAAGGCGAATTTTTGCATATTCAGCCCCAGCAAACCGTCCACCGCATACTCGTAAAATTCCCACAGCACGCCCAGCGTCACGGCAAAACAAAGCGCGAAAATAGAAACGAACAGCGGACTTAACATCAGCCTGACCCGTTTGCTCTTATTTAGAATATCCACGAACACAAACCCCACCGCGCCCAGCATCGCGCCGCTGAAGGTATGAAGGATGGTGTCCCAATGGGGGATTTTGTAGTAAAAGCTCCGTACTTCGCCCAAATAGATGGCGCCGTACAAAAAGACGATAAATACGATATACATAAAGCCGGGGATTTGAATTTTAAACCTGTGCTCGATCAAAGTAGGCAGGAACATGACGACAGCGCCCAGCACACATTGCAACACCATCAAGACATAATCGCTTTTCAGCTTTTGGTACGGTTCCCCTTCCTCCAAATGCGCCGGCGCGGTACCGATGGATATCGCGGAGAAAATCGCCGATCCGATCAGCGTGACAAAGACGAACCAGAAAACGAGCGTTTCCCAGTTAATCTTTTTCCATTTCTCTCTCACAGGACATCCCCCTTTCGTGTTGTCAATCATTTGTCAATGACAACATCATCTTACTGGAAAGCGCGCGGGAAATCAAGCGTTTTCCGCGTCATTTATTGTGTCATCATGCGGTACATGGCTTCCAAGCAGATCTGAGCGTGCAGGCGCAGATCCTCCTCCAAAACCTGTTCGCGGCAGGTATGGCCGTGGCCTGGGCGTCCGGGCAGCGATCCCCCAAAACCGACGCCCCTGCCTTGAAGCGCCCGGGCGTACGTTCCGCCGCCGGTGGAAAACACCACCGCTTTTTCTCCGGTGACATCCTCGTAAACCGATACCAACAGCCGGATCAAAGGATGGTCTTCGGGCAAATACAGCGGCGGCTGGTGGTGTAGAATGCGAGATTCCACCCCGGATTGATTGGCAGCCTTTTGGATTTTTTCCCAAATCGCGATGCCGTCCGCCGTTACCGGGTATCGGATATCCACCCCTGCCCGGGTGACGGCGCCGTCGCAATGGAGGTAGCCTAAATTTAAGGTTAACGGACCGGAGGGCGCGTCCGCGCACCGGATTTGCAATGTGTTGCCGTCCAGTTCCGTTCCAATCCAGTTTTCCACAAAACGGCAAACATTATCCATCTCCGCCTCATGCAGCAACAAGAGCAAATGGGTCACCGCGTTGACGCCTTTTTCCGGTTCCATCGCGTGGCTTGCCGTTCCGTCCGAGACAACGCAAATCCCTTCTTCCCGCCGCTCCACCGTGATGCGGCACGCGTTTTTTTCGGCCCGGCGGCGCAATACTGCTTCCTCTGCAGCCGCTCCGGGCCATACCGCCTTGGCCTGATCGGGCACAGCGTTCACCGCGCCTCCTCCATCAACCCACAAATCGCCCGGGTGGTGGGGCGCTGCCAATTCAAACTGCAAAATACCTTTTTCCCGGTTGCAGACCGTATAGGCCACATCCGGCGTAAACGCCATTTCTGGCAGCGGCTGGGCTTTGAAATAGGCTTCCATGTCCGACATGCCGCATTCTTCGTCGGCGCCGAAAATGACACGCATACGGCGGCTGCCCGCGACACCCGCGTCCCGCAGCGCGCGCAGGCAGTGCAGCGCGATTACCGCGTAGCTTTTGTTATCTTCCACCCCGCGGCCATAAAAAACGCCGTCCCGCCGCGCCAGCTTAAAGGGATTGGTCTCCCATCCTTCCCCCGCCGGCACCACGTCCAAATGCACCAGCACGCCGCCGTATTCTTTGCCTTCGCCGTATTCGGCGTGCCCGGCCCGGTGGTCGATGTCCTGGACCTTGAGTCCAAGAGAGGCCGCGCGCCGTTCAAACCAGCGGAGCGCTTCAGCAGGCCCCGCGCCGTATGGTTCCCCAGGCCGGGCCTCGGACCGGACGGAAGGAATCGCCACCAGCGCGGATAAATCCGCCACGATGTCGTCCCAATAGGACAGAATGCGTTTTCCAAACATGCGTCTGCCTCCTCATTGCGATTTTATACCATATTATACAACTTTCCATCCCAGAAAGCATCTACCCTTAGATGCAAATTCTCTTGCGCAACCGGACACAATAATGATATAATTTTAACAGAAAGAGCACAACTGGAAAGGGGAAACTGCCGTGATCCTTGCCATCGATATCGGCAATACCAACATTACCATCGGATGCTACGACGGCGAGAAGCTTCAGTTTGTTTCCCGCATGGCTAGCGACAAGTCGCGGATGGAGGACCAATACGCCATCGAATTGCGGGATATTTTGGATATTTACGGCGTAAAAGCCCAAAAAATCGAGGGTTCCATCATCAGTTCGGTGGTGCCGCCCCTGACTACTTATATTGGCCGCGCCGTAAAAAAAATTACCGGCACCACGCCGCTGCTGGTGGGGCCGGGAATTAAAACCGGGCTCAACATCCGCATCGATAACCCTGCCACGCTGGGCGCCGATTTTGTAGCCGGCTGTGTGGCGGCGCTGGAACGGTATCCCTGTCCCTGCATCGTAATCGACATGGGCACCGCCACAACCATCGCGGTGCTGGACCAGCACCGCAGCATGATCGGCGGCTGCATTATGGCCGGGGTGCGTATTTCGCTGGAAGCGCTGTGCGCCCGGACTGCCCAGCTCCCCCAGATCGGATTGGAAGCGCCGCCTAAGGTCATCGGCGCCAATACCATCGATTGCATGAACGCCGGCGCGGTGTTCGGAACCGCTTCGATGATCGACGGCATGTGCGACCGTATTGAACAGGAATTGGGCGCCCCTTGTACCGTGGTTGCCACGGGCGGGCTGGCCCGGGATATTGTGGGTCACTGCCGCCGTCCGGTAGAATTATCGGAAACACTGCTGCTGGACGGTCTCCGGATGCTGTTCGAAAAAAATCAATAAAACCCATTTCATACCGGTTAAAAGCGCGTACGCGTTTTTAATAATATTGCGCTGCATCCTATTGGGAGCAGCAGCAGGAGGTTATTCGAAATGAAAAAAAGTTCCACCACCAACCTGGCGATCCTGGGCGTGTTCAGTGCGCTGATCATTCTGCTCACCTTCACCCCCATCGGGTACATCGCCATCCCCGCGCTGGGCATCTCGGCCACCATAATCCACATTCCCGTTATCGTGGGCGCTGTGGTTCTGGGGCCAAAGAACGGCGCAATCCTGGGCGGCGTTTGGGGAATTACCGCGCTGATTCGGGCCGCCACCATGCCCAACGGGCCGCTGGATATGCTGTTTGTCAATCCGGTCATTTCGGTTTTACCCCGCATTTTGGTCGGTCTGGTTGCCGCGCTGGTCTTTAAAGGGCTGATGAAAGCCTTGGGGCAACGGCGCCATGCGGATCTGCCGTCGGCAGCCATTGCAGGCGCCGCCGGGGCGCTGACCAACACCATCCTGGTGCTTGGGCTGCTGGGGTTGTTTTACCGTTCGCAGGTGCTGACCGGCGACGGCACCACCATCGGGCTGATCATCGGTTCCATCCTGACCATAAACGGCCTAATCGAAGTCGGGTCGGCCGTAGTACTGGTTCCCGCGGTCAGCCGCGCGCTTTTTGTGGCGAAAAAAAGGCTTGGTATGTAACAATAAAGAAAAGAGCGCCCCGGGTTCCAATGGAACCCGGGGCGCTTTTTGTTGTAATCAGATGGAAATTTCGTGGCCGATCTCCAGCAGATGCCGGTCGATGGTCTTTTTCATGGCAAGCGCCTCGGTAATATCGAAATCGACAATCTTATTCTGCTGCATCGCCACAACACGGTCGCCCTTGCCCGCCTTGAGCAATTCCACGGCATAATGGCCCATTTCGCTGGCCACGACACGGTCGCGCACCGTGGGGGAACCGCCGCGCTGCACATGGCCCAAAACCGTGGCGCGGCTTTCGATGCCGGTTTTGGCCTGAATATCCCGCGCAAGTCCTTCCACGTTGCCCACGCCCTCGGCCACGACTATGATAAAATGCTTTTTGCCGGTGGTCTTATTCTTCTGCATGCGCTCAACAATATCCTTATCGATATCAAATGGAACTTCGGGCACCAAAATAGAGGTCGCGCCCACGGCGATGCCGGTCTGCAAAGCGATATGGCCCGCATGCCGTCCCATCACTTCCACCACGCTGCACCGGTCGTGGGACTGAGCGGTATCTCGAATGCGGTCGACCATGTCCATCGCGGTATTCATCGCGGTATCGAAGCCGATGGTGTATTCGCTGCACGAAATATCATTGTCAATGGTACCAGGGATCCCGATGCAGGGAATCCCAGCCTCGGTCAAATCCCGCGCGCCGCGGAAAGAACCGTCGCCGCCGATGACCACCACGCCGTCAATCCCCATAGCGCGGCAATTGTCCGCCGCCTTCTGTACGCCGGCCTGTTCCCGAAATTCGGGACTGCGAGCGGTATACAAAATGGTCCCGCCCCGGTGGATGATATCGGACACGCTGCGGAGATTCATCTCCTCCACATCGCCGTTGATCAGCCCGTTATAGCCCCGGCGCACACCGATGACCCGGATACCGGAAACCAGCGCGCTGCGGGCCACCGAGCGAATCGCCGCGTTCATGCCCGGCGCGTCGCCGCCGCTTGTCAAAACAGCAATGGTATTGATACTCATGCTGAAAACCTCCAAATCGATAATGAAAACGTCACGGACTTTATTATAGTTAATTCAGGTCGAATAATCAACAAAATTAACATCATTTTTACAAAAATACACGCTGTTCAGCCGTTCTTAACAGCCACGTTGTTTTCCCCCAGCACACGCCGCAGTTCCCGCAGCAAAACGTCGTTGACGTCGACCCACATGGCGCGGGGGGCCTTCATTAGTTTTTTGTCCGATTCGACATACACGTACACCGGCGTGATTCCGTCAAAAATAGCCATCAGCTGCTTCGCCCGGTCCAGCTGGGGGCATTCCCGTTGGGGCACCCGCAGGTACAGACCGCTTTTATCCTGCTTTTGCGCCGCGGGCTGGACCTTGGGTTCTTGTTTTTGTTGCGTTAATACCCCCTGGCCATCCGCCGCGGGAGGCGGCGCAATGCGGTCGCATACGATTTTTGCGTCCTCGTCCTCCCGGGCGCTTACGCGGCCCAGCACCTGCACGACTTCCCCTTCCCGCAGCAGCGGACCGGTTTCATCCAATATCTTGGGAAAAACCAGCATTTCCATAGCGCCGAACATGTCCTCCAGGGTGGCGAACGCCATGGTGGCATTGCTTTTGGTAATCTTGGTCTTGACCGAGGATATGATGCACAGCAGCAGTACCCGGTCTCCGTCGTGGTACCGGTTGTCGCCGTCGTGGATGCTTTGCAGGATATCCCCAATCCGCGCCGCGCCGATCCGCCCCGCCATAGCGGCATATTCCGACATGGGATGCCCAGACAAGTACAGGCCGGTAATTTCCTTTTCCATGGCCAGCCGTTCCATCAGCGCGTAATCTTCGACCGCGGGCGGCTGCGGACCGGTGTCGCTGGCCCGGTTCTCGCCCATGTCAAAAAAGCCCATCTGGCCTTCCACGTTCTTCCGCCGCACATTTTCCAAATCGTCCAGCACGGCGGGAATCATAACAAGCATTTGGCGGCGGTTGCAGCCCAAATGGTCCAGCGCACCGCATTTAACCAGGCTTTCCAGCGCGCGCCGGTTCAGTTCCCGGCCGTACAGCCGCTTGCAGAAATCATAAAAACCCGAAAACAGGGCTTTTTCCCGTTCGCGTAAAATTTCCCGAATCAGCCCGCGCCCCAGGTTGCGCACGGCAAGCAACCCAAACCGGATATTGTCCCCGGACACTGTAAACCCCAAAAGACTTTCGTTGACGCTGGGCGGCAGCACCTGAATGGACAGACGCTGGCATTCGGCGATATATTCGGCAACCTTGTTGGCGTTGTCCAGCACGCTGGTCAAAAGCGCCGCCATAAATTCCCGCGGGTAACGGCACTTGAGGTAAGCGGTTTGGTACGCCACCACTGCATAGGCGGCCGCGTGGGACTTGTTGAAAGCGTAAGACGCGAAACTTTCCATCTCGCCCACGATGGTCATGGCGGTCTTTTCGTCCACGCCCCGGCGCAGGCAGCCTTCCACAACCACGTTGCCCTGTTCATCGGTCAATCCGTGCACGAAAATCTCACGTTCCCGTTCCATAACCGCCGCTTTTTTCTTGGACATGGCGCGGCGCACGATGTCCGCGCGCCCCAGCGAATAACCGGCCAGTTCCCGGAATACCTGCATCACCTGTTCCTGGTAAATAATACACCCATAGGTGACATCCAAAATCTTGTTAAGTCTGGGATGCAGGTATGTGACCATCTCCGGATGGTGACGGTTGCGGATATATTTGGGAATGGAATCCATGGGGCCGGGCCGGTACAGGGAAATGACCGCGATCATGTCTTCTACGCTTTCCGGGCCCAGCTGCATCAGCACGTTGCGCATGCCAGCCGATTCAAACTGGAACACCCCTTCGGTCAATCCTTGGGACAGCATTTCGAATACCGCGCTGTCCTTCATGGGGCAGCGTTCCATGGAAAAATTCGGTTCCCGCGCGCGAATCATTTTTTCCGCGTCGCGAATGACTGTCAGCGTGCGCAGGCCAAGGAAATCCATCTTCAGCAGGCCCAGCTCCTCTAACGTCGTCATGGTGAACTGGGTGACCACCGCCTCGTCGTTCTTTGCCAGGGGCACATAGGACATAACCGGCTGTTCGGTAATGACCACCCCGGCCGCGTGGGTGGAGGCATGGCGGGGCATTCCCTCCAGCTGCTTGGCCATATCGATCAGTTCGCGGATTTTGGGATCTGCGTCCACCATAGACCGCAGCTCCTTGGATTTTTCCAGGGCCAGGTCCAATGTCATATTCAGTTCCATCGGCACCTGCTTGGCCACAGAGTCCACCGTAGCGTAGGGAATGGCCAGCGCGCGCCCCACATCCCGGATCGCGCCCCGCGCCGCCATGGTGCCGAACGTGATGATCTGTGCGACATGGTCGGCGCCGTACTTGTCCACCACGTAATCGATCACTTCTTGACGGCGCTCATAACAAAAATCGATGTCAAAATCCGGCATACTAACCCGCTCCGGGTTTAAAAAGCGCTCGAACAGCAGGTTGTACTGAATCGGATCGATCCCGGTAATGCCGATGCAGTATGCCGCTAAGCTGCCCGCGCCTGACCCGCGCCCCGGGCCGACCGGAATACCTACGGATTTTGCGTACCGGACAAAATCGTGCACAATCAGATAGTAGTCCACATAGCCCATTTCGGCAATGGTTTGCAGCTCGTATTCCAACCGTTGGCAAACGGCGGGGTCCGGGTGCTCCCCATAGTGTTCCCGTAAACCGCGCCTGCATTGATCAGAAAAATATTCCATATGATCACGGCCGTCCGGCACTTCGAAACGCGGCAGTTTGGTTTTGCCAAATTCGAATTCCACCTTACACCGCTGGGCGATGCGCACCGTATTGTCGAACGCCTGAGGACAATTGGGGAACAGCGCGCGCATTTCCGCTTCCGGCTTCAAGTAAAACTCATCAGAAGAAAATTCCATGCCGTTCTCGTCTTCCACGGTATGGTTGGTCTGGATACACAGCAGGACATGGTGCATCTTGCTGTCTTCCCGCCGGATATAATGGGCATCGTTGGTGGCGACCAACGGGATGCCGGTTTCGGACGCCATGCGCAGAATAAGGGGATTGATCTGTTTTTGCTCCCGGATACCGTGGTCTTGCAATTCCAAAAAAAAGTTGTCCTGGCCAAAAATCCGGTTGAGACGTAGGGCCGATTCCTTTGCGCCTTCGTAATCCCCCCGCTGCAGCTTGCGGGGAATTTCGCCTGCCAGGCAGGCGGACAGGGCGATCAGACCTTCGTGATGCTGTTCCAGCAGCTCGTAATCCACCCGGGGCTTGCCGTAAAACCCCTCGGTCCATGCTTTAGAAACCAGCGCGATCAGATTTTGGTATCCGGTATTATTTTCGCACAGCAGCACCAGGTGCTGGTGTTCGTAATCCAGTTCCCGCACTTTGTCGAACCGGGTGCGTTCGGCGCAGTAAACCTCACATCCGATGATCGGCTGAATTCCGCGTTTTTTTGCAGCGCGATAAAAATCGACCACGCCGAACATCACCCCGTGGTCGGTAATGGCGACAGCCGGCTGGCCCATCGCGGCCGCGGCGTCTACCAACTGGTCGATACGGCACGCGCCGTCTAGCAGGCTGTATTCGCTGTGTACATGCAGGTGTACGAATTGTTCCATCGATGCCGCGCCGCCTTTCGGGTTATTTTTTGTACTTCTGGGCCAGGCTGGTCAGTTTTTGCAGCCGGTGGTTGACGCCGGACCTGCTGATGGGCCGTGCCAAAAGCGCGCCCAGTTCCCGCAGCGACAGTTCCGGATGCTCCGCCCGCAGCGACGCCAGTTCCTGCAGTTCGTCCGGCAGCGAGCCTAGCAGGCCCAGATTCTCCAGCAACCGGATCGCTTCGATCTGTTCCGCGGCGGCGGACACGGTTTTATCGATGTTCGCCGCGTCGAAGTTTGTCCGCCGGTTTAAATCGTTGCGCAGTTCCTTCACCATTTTTACCTGCACAAATGCCATCGAAGCGCTCGCGGCACCAAGGTAGGTCAGCAGGTCGGCAATTTCCTCGCTGTTTTTGGAATAGACGACATACCCGCCGCTGCGGCTGCTCGTTTTGGGATGAAAGGCACCGCCGCAGCACTCGCCCAGCAGGGCGGCCAGGCTGTTGGTCAGGTGGTAGCGGGTAAGGGCGAATTCCATCCGATAGCCCTTCTGGGGATCGGACACCGTACCGCATGATAAAAAAGCCCCCCGCAAAAAAGCGGCGGTGCTCTCTTCTTCCTCCCAATTGCCGCGGTTGATTTTGACGTGAGGCTCCGCCGGGTCGTGCCCAAAAAGCGAAAGCACCCGGCGCCGGTCTCCCTCGTCCGCCACCGTCACGCTGATCATTCCGCCGCCTGTTCCCCGCCGGGACAAGGGCGCGGTTTTTTCGGCGATAACGCCCGCTTCCTCCGCCAGCAGCGACGCAATGCGGTCGGCCACCTGGGGGTTTTCCGTCTGCACGCCGAGTGTCCTGGCAGAAAAATGGTGGCCAAACAACAGCAGTCCGTATAATTCGGCCCTGCGCTGGGCGGGTTCCGGCGGATCGCATTTGCATAATTCCCGCTTAACGTCCCGGGAAAACGACATACCCTTCCCCCCCTGATTCAATCCTTGTGATTACGGCTTGCAGATATCCCGGTGCTGCACCCGCACCTTGACGCCCCTGGCAAGCAAATGTTCATACAAAAGCTGCGCAAAGGTGACCGAACGATGTTTGCCGCCGGTGCAGCCAACGGCCACCACCAGCTGGCTTTTTCCCTCGTCACAGTACAGGGGCAGCAAATAATCGATCATATCAAATAACTTTCGCGAAAATTCTTTGGATTCTTCGGCCTGCATCACATATTCCTGCACCTCTTTGTCCAATCCATTTTTGGGGCGCAGCGAGTCCACGTAAAACGGGTTGGGAAAACACCGGACGTCGAACATCAAATCCGCTTCGGACGGCGTGCCGTATTTAAAGCCGAAGGATATGCAATTGACAATCAGCGCTTCGGAGGAATCCTCCAAAAACAGGCTGGAAATTTTCTCTTTCAGCTGGGCATTGGATAGAAAAGAGGTATCGATAATATAATCGGCACGCGCCCGAATGGGCTTTAGCCGCTCCCGCTCCTCCAGAATAGCCCCTTCCACCGAGCCGCTGACGGCGGCAGCCAGCGGGTGGTTGCGCCGGGTTTCCTTGTACCGGCGGATCAGCACGTCGTCTTGGGCGTCCAAATATAGAATTTTGTATTCTTTGTTTTCCTGCCGCAGGGTGGACAATTCGTCAAAAAACGTACCGAACAGGTCTCCGCCGCGCACATCCGTAACCACCGCCACCCGCGGGATGGCGTCCTTGGACTGGCCGCACAGGTCGTAAAAGGTGGGCAGCAGGGTAGGCGGTATATTATCCACGCAATAAAAACCGATATCCTCCAGCGCGTGCATGGCCCGGGTCTTGCCCGCGCCGGACAGGCCGGTGACAATTAAAAACTCCATCCTGCCGTTACTCCTTTCAGCGTCCTACCGTTTTGATTTCGCACTCCATGACAACGCCGGTTTCCCGCAGCACCGTCTCCTGAACCAGGGCAACCAGCCTGCGCACATCATCGCAGGTGGCGCCGCCCCGGTTGACGATAAAGCCCGCGTGCTTTTCGCTGACTTGCGCGCCGCCTATCATTCGGCCCTTCAGCCCGCATTGTTCGATGAGCGCGCCGGCAAAATATCCCTGCGGCCGTTTGAACACGCTGCCCGCGCTGGGGTATTCCAGCGGCTGTTTGAATTTACGCCGGTCCATAATTTCCTTCATCCGCGCGCCGATTTCCTCCGCGTCCCCCGGCGTAAGGCGTACCCGCACCTGCGCCACCACGCAGCCGTTGTCCGCGTAGGCGCTGTGCCGGTAATCAAAGCGCAAGCCCTCACCCGCTAGTTCTCCCATCGAACCATCCGGCTCCACATGGCCGCAGCGGGTTACCACGTCCTTCATCTCCCCGCCGTAGGCGCCCGCGTTCATAAACACGGCGCCGCCCACCGTTCCGGGAATCCCCCAAGAAAACTCCATGCCGCTGAGCCCCTGTTTTTGTGCAAAAGCAGCCAGCGCCGAAAGCGCCGCGCCCGCCCCGCAAACCAAATCGTTTTCCTCCCGCCGGATTTCGGCGGTGTTCTCGTTCAGGTGAAGCACCGCGCAATCCATGCCAAGATCGCTAACCAACAGGTTGGAACCGTTGCCCAGCAGGAAAAAAGGAAGCGCTTCCCGGTGACATAACGCCACCAGCCGCGCCAAAACGCCGGACGAATCCGCCGCCACAAACAGCGGCGCGGGGCCGCCGATTTTAAACGTGGTATGACGGCTCATGGGCTCGTCATACAAAACACGACAGCCCTGTTCCACCGCCAGCGACGCCAAAGACTCATACCGCGCCATCCGCACTGCTCCTTTCCGGTGTCTCGGAACTCTGGTTCCCCAAAAACGCGGCGCCGATGATGCCCGCGTCGTTACCAAGCTGGGCGGCGCAAATCCGGGTCTGCTTTTCCGAATACCGGCTGTAACGCTCCCGCTCCACAATTTTACGCAAAGGCGCCAGCAACGTTTCGCCTTCCTTGGAAATACCGCCGCCGATGCAAAGCACCTCCGGCTGGAAAATGTTGACGATATTCGTCGCGCCGCTGGCCACATAACCAATGTATGTATCTACGACCTTCCGGCCGGCCGAATCCCCTTCCCGCATGGCGTCGAAGGCCGTTTTGCCGTTCACCTTGGAAAGGTCGCCGCTCGTAAGGCGCCACATGGCGGACTCGGGGTGTTCTTCCATCGCGCGGCGCGTCTGGCGTACCAGGGCCGTGGCGGAGGCATACGCCTCCCAGCAGCCCAAGCGGCCGCAGGAGCAGGGCTCCCCGTCCTTGACCAACACGGTGTGCCCCAATTCCGCTCCCGCAAAATTAGAGCCGCTGAACAGCTTCCCGCCCAAAACGACACCGCCCCCGACCCCGGTACCGAGCGTAACGGTGATAGAGTCCCGTGTCCCTCGGGCCGCGCCCGCCAGCATTTCCCCGTATGCGGCCGCGTTGGCGTCATTTTCCAGAAAAACGCGCTTGCCCGTCATGCGTTCCATCAACGCGCAAACCGGCGCGTGATGAAAGTCGAGGTTGTTGGAAAATTCCACTTCTCCCAGCAGGGGATTTGCCACTCCAGGCGAACCGATGCCGATCCACGAAACAGATTCTTCCGATACCCCAGCTTCATGCAAGGCCATGCGCGTCGCTTTGGCCATATCGGCGCAAATATCCGCCGCCGGACGGGGCGCGCGGGCGGGAAGCGACGCCTTGGCTAAGATCTGATAGGCGTCGTTTACCACGCCCGCCGCGATATTGGTTCCGCCTAAGTCAATGCCCACACAAACCATGCGATGACCATCCTTTCACATAAACCGGCGTTTCACCCGGCCTGATGGAAAACCTCGCCCTGTACGCTTGAAAACAGCGCGTCAATCGCTGCCAACGCCCGCATACTCTTTTACATACCGCATAAACCGTTCCCGGTCCGCATTTACCACCAATTCTTCCGGAAACTCCTTTTCCGCAAGCAGACGAAGCGCCTCGGTGAAATCCCCCACCTGGGTATGGAAGTGCGCGTCCGAATTGACGATAACCGGCACGCCGTGCCGTTTGCAGGCTTCCACAATCCGCCCGCAGTTGGGCAAAGAAGAACGCCGCACCCGGAAGGTCCCCTCGTTAATTTCCACCAATTTTCCCTGCCGGGCGAATTCCTTGACAACCCGGTCCACGTCGTAGGGGTAATCGGCGCTGCCGCTGTGGCCGATTACGCGCACCAACGGGTTTTGCGCCACCTGCAGCCACAGGCCGGTGCAATCTTTCCCCTTGCTTTCCCCCTCCATGGCAACCGAATGAACGGACGCGATCACCCACTCCAGTTGGGCCAACAACGTCTGGTCGGTATCAAGCGAACCGTCGAAATCCACCACGTTCGCCTCGATCCCTTTGAGGAGAAGAACGCCGTCCAGTGTTCTGGGCAGCGTTTTTAAGTTTTCAAAATACCAGGTGCCGGGCGCGCCGGGCATCCGCCTGCCGTGGTCGGTAATCGCCACCGCACACAGGCCCCGCCGGGCCGCAGCACGGACGTTTTCCCCCACGGTGCTGTAAGCGTGGGTGCTGGCGATGGTATGGCAATGGGTATCCGCAATCAGTTGTTTCATCTTTTTTCTGACCCGCTTTCCTCTTGAATTTTGGGCGGGCCCGATTAACTATATGAATCCCAGTCCGGCTTTACGACCTTTTCCTTGGGATGAGCGAATTCGGAAGTATCCATACCCAGGTTGGAGAGCAATTCCTCCGCCGCGTTGTAACCCAGCTTTTTCTGTCGGTTGTTCATAGCCGCAACCTCTAAAATGATGGCCAGGTTCCGTCCGGGCTTAACCGGGATGGTCAGCATCGGCACCTTGATGCCTAAAATCTCGCCATACTCGTTTTCCATGCCCACCCGGTCGTATATTTTGGTGCCGTCCCAAATTTCCAGCTGGGCAATCAGGTCGATCTTTTCGGTCAGTTTGACCGCACCCATTCCGAAGATGCGCCGGGCATTGATAATGCCGATACCGCGAAGCTCGATAAAATGGCGGATGTTGGGCGGCGCGGAGCCGACCAGCGTTTTATTGGACACCCGTTTGATCTCCACCGCGTCGTCCGCGATCAGCCGGTGGCCGCGTTTGACCAGCTCGATAGCGGTTTCGCTTTTGCCCACGCCGCTGTCGCCGATGATCAGCATGCCCTCGCCATAGACCTCTACCAGCACGCCGTGGCGGGTGACCCGGGGCGCCAGCTCCACGCTGAGGAAGGAAACCAGGTGTGCCACGATACGGGAGGTCGCTTCTCCCGAAGTGAGCAGCGGGATGCCGTATTTTTTGGCGCTTTCCAGCAATTCCGGCATCGGCTCGATATTCCGCGCCAAGATTACGGCCGGGGCGCGGCGGGAAAACAGCGCGTCCACAATTTCCGCCCGGCGGGAAAGCTCCATTTCTTCCAAAAAGGCGGTTTCCGACCGGCCCAGCACCATCAGGCGTGTATTGTCGTAATAATCAAAAAAACCGGTTAATTCCAGCCCGGGGCGGTTAATCTCGGTTGAGGAGATCAATATCTCCTGGGGGTTTTCCGGCATATAGATTTCCTCGATGGAAACTTCCTTCATAATATCGGACAGAGATACTGTGAACGTCATGTCGATGCTCCTCCTTTTTTCAAACCGGCGCGCGCATATGCCTGTTCCGCCACCGGCAAGGTGGTTTTACCGGCTGCCCCAGCTTGCTGTTTTCTTTTCCATAGTACTTCTATTATATAGGAGAAGCCATCAGGTTTAAAGGGGGAAGGATGTGATTTTTAGAAAAAAGTCAAAAAGTCTATTGCTGCAACGACCGGTGAATTTGCCGCAGGTTGGTCTGCACCGAAAAGGAAAAATCCGCCTGGGCAAGCAGCGCTCTCCAGCTGCCGCCGTTTTCTTCCCAATAAACCGGATTCTTTTGCCACACGAGGGCGCCGAAGCCGTAGGGGTCGGATTCGAAAGCAGCAGTTTTTTCCACACAGCGGCGCATAGCGCTTTCCATCTGCCGGGAACAGATTTCGTTGAGCTGCTCATAAAAATCATTGCCCAACGCCTTGCCGTTCAGGCTCAGTTTTTCTATTGGTTCGCCCTCCGCTTTCACCACCACGGTAACAGACGGTATGCCGCTTTGCACATCTACATGGACGTCGGTGGTTATCTGGCGGAATTCCGATGTGATTACGCCATAGCCGGGCACCTCGACGGTCAGGCTCAGATGGCTGGTTTCGCCGGCCAGCAGCAAATAGCCCTGGGTTTCGGTTTCGTCCAGATAACCGGCCAGCCGGTCCTCCCGGAATACCGCGGTCCCCCCTGCCACAATCCGGCGGATCGCCTCGCCGTCTTTATCTTCTTCCTCCTCGACGCGCACGCAAGGCAGGCAAAAGTCCATGGCTGGATTGCTTAACGCCGCGCCCACGCCGAACACCGTTTTATGGATGGCCTTGCCGCTGGAATCCCCGATTTGGGACAGTTCCTGAAAGTTTTTGGCCACCATGGTGTTATCCGCGCTTTTGCAGGCGATTAATTCGTCGGCGGATCCCACGGCGACGAATACGTCTACTCCGGCCCGGCATTCCGGGTATTCCATAAAGAAGCCCATAACGTCCGAAATGCCCTGCCGGGCGGTATCCTCGCCCAGCACAACCACTTCGTTATGGGAAAAAAACGGGCTGCGGCCGGTCACTAGCCCTAAATTGGCAATGGCGTCCGCAATCGTCGCGCCGGTACGGGAAAAGAAGGTGGTAGAGGTGATATCCGCCACATCCTCACCCGAATCGTCCGCGACAAAAGCGTTCATCGACAGGTGATACCCCTTTTCCATCCGGTCCACTCCCACGTTTTGCACGATGATGCGCTTACTCAGCGGCGTTTCCTCGCTACAGCCGTTGAAAAGAGGCAGGCCGCATATCAACAAAATGATGCCGATCCATTTTTTCATCTTCTATTCCCATCCTTTGGCGCCGGCCGAAGTCATGCCTTGGTCCGCGCGATTGCCGGCCGTGCTGCCGGCAGTTTTATTTTTACGCACCGTTCGCGTCCGATTTGCGCTGTGCGGCGGACAGACGCGGATCCTTCCTGCCCCGGATTAAATCCACCACCAGCACCAACAGAGGAATGCACAGGAAGAAAACTGCCGCCAGCAGCAGGGACGTCTCGCGGGTGGCAAGGAAGGAGATATACTCCGGGCGGTCGGTCAGCAGCACGCTGGCCGCCAGAATAACGGCAGCTCCAACCACCAGGCCGACGCGGCCCGCCCGTTCGTTTTTTATCCGGGTCAGGCACAGGGACAGCGCGATCAAAAAGAACGCGACCTTTACAAACAAGCCCGCGGTCCAAATGGCGGCGTACAGCGCGTCCAGCCGCTGCAAAGAGCCGACGCGGGCGATGGTGGAGATGGTGTAAAAGGGATACATCTGCATTTCGGTATAAGTGCCCAGCACACCGACGACGAAAAAGGCCACCAAAGCGATGGTCACCGTCTCGGCCAACGCCCATAAAAAGAAATTCCGTTTCACGTGCTTGCGTTTTGCAAACGGCAGCACAATGGCCAAGGTGGCGATTTCCAGCAGACCGGATACAATAGTCGCCGCCTCCTCCAGTACCGCACCTATTCCATCCTGGCCAAAAGGCGCAAAGTTGCGGGA
This sequence comes from uncultured Eubacteriales bacterium, assembly GCA_902462035.1. Taxonomy (GTDB): domain Bacteria; phylum Bacillota; class Clostridia; order Oscillospirales; family Acutalibacteraceae; genus CABQAC01. The sequence goes on along the minus strand of CABQAC010000012.1, from coordinate 2,507 downwards.
ATCGAGTTCCGGCGTCAGGGCGGCAAAAATAAAAACCAGAGAAACCAGTACCGCGGCAAAAATCAAGCCGGAAGCCCGGGCCAGCGCTTCGATTCCCATAAACGCACCGTAGCACGCCGTAAACACCACAGCCACCGACAGCAAGATAACCGACGCTTGGGGCAGCATGGTGGTCTGGATGTATAGGTTATACCGCGCAACCGCCAGAGAAGGCGCGTACAAAAAGAATACGGCATAAAGCGCTCCCACAACGACGCCCGCATATTTGCCCAACCGGTAATACGTCAAATCCAGCACATTGAGCTGAGGGTGCCGGTGGTTCAAAACGAGCATGGGCGTTGTGGCCAGAACGGTAGCCGCCAGCGCGATGGGCGCGCCCAAAATAATGTTCTGCATATTGTCCCGAGTATGGAGCCCGGGGCTGTTGGTGATGGTTTGAATCAAATGGCTGACAAAAAACAGACAGAACAGCTGTCCGGATAAAATCATGTGTTTCTGATTCATGGTGTGTCCGCCTTTCCCGAGTCGCCTCGTACCTACTGGTCCATTTTGTCCGAGCCCGGCATGTTCTGTATTTTGACTGTCTTTTTGGACAGATGCTTCCAGCCCCTTCGCAAAAACACATCCCGCAGGCTGCGCAGGCGCAGGGGAGATACCGGGGCGGTAAAGGGCACACCGTAAGGGTCAATGGCGCAAAGGTTGACCACCACGGCGGTCAGCACCAGCATCAAGCCCAGGAAATACATGGTCCCGCCCACTAAAATAAAGACAAAGCGCAGAATAGCAATCGGTTCATACAGTTTGGGAATAACAAAGGAACTGATAGCCGTCAGCGCCACGATCATAATCATGGGCGCGCCGATAAGTCCCGCTTTAACCGCTGCGTCGCCGATGACCAACCCGCCGATGATACTGACCGCGTGCCCAATGGGTTTGGGAAGCCGCAGCCCCGCTTCCCGCATCAGTTCGTAAATAAAGTGGATCAGCAGCGCTTCGGTCATCAGGGAAAAGGGCTGGGATGATTCCGCCACCGCCAGGTTATACAGCAACGGGGTCGGGAACAGTTCCTGATGAAAGGTGCCGATAGCGACGAACAAGCCAGGCAGTAAAATCGAAATAAAAAAGGCGATATATTTTAAGATACGGGTAAAGGTGGAAAAATAGGGCCGGTCGGCATAATCGTCCATGCTTTGAAAGTTTTCGATAAACAAGTACGGCACAATTAAGGCCATGGGCGTGCCGTCCACAATGATGCCGATTCTGCCTTCGGTTATTTTTCCACACAGCGTATCCGGCCGCTCGCAGGTACCCACGCCGGTAAATAACGACAGGGGCTTGTCCTCTAGATAGGGCTGGATGTAACCGGATTCCAAAACGGTATCCAGCGGGATCGACTGAAGCCGTTCCCGCACATTTCGAAGAATTTCCTCGGACACGGCGCTTTTCATATAGCAAAGGCAAACGTCCGTTTTGCTTTTTTTGCCGACCTTCATCAGTTCGAACCGCAAATCCGGCGTTTTCATCCGGCGGCGGATCATCGAAACGTTGATACGCAAAACCTCCACAAAACCCTCGCGGGAACCGCGCTGCAGCACCTCGGTGCTGGGCTCGGAAATGGAACGGAAGTTAAACCCCTGTACGCCCACCGCCAGGCCGGCCGCAACGCCGTCCACCAGCAGCACGGCAAAACCGGACATGGCAAAGCCGTACAGTTCTTCCAGCGTCTCAAACTGCACCAGCTCGGTCATGGCAAGCACCTGGTCCCGCAAAAAGGCAAATTGCGCCGCGGGCTCCCGGGTGTCCGGCTTAGAGTTGAGCACCGGGTTGAGCACGCCCTGGGCCACCACCTGAATATTAACCATTCCCTCCATACATACCAGCACCGCGTCATTGTCCTCCAGCAAAAAACGGCGCACGACCAGGTCGTTGGTGCCATCCAGATCCTGGCGTATCTTCACCAGGTTATCCAGAAGCGATTCCTTTAACCGCACCGGGGCGGCCGGTGCTTTGCCGCCCTTCTGTTTTTGCAGCCGGTATGCCGTCAAACGGTCATTCCAATCCCGAAACATCTTCATTTCGCCTTCCTTTTCGCGGCATCTAGCCGAATCGATTACCAAATTCTACTTGCAATAGTATCATTTTTAGCAGTCCGCCCTTCAAATATTCCCGGAAGGATCAAAAGAATTGGTATAGATTTCAAACCCAAAGGCAAACCTATGGATAGGCTGGCCGAATCCGCATTTAGTACGCCGCCGGAAAGGATATCTCGAACATGACTGTATCTTTAATCCGGACCGCTATCTTATACATAGTGGTCATGATTGCCGTCCGCATAATGGGAAAAAGGCAGGTTGGGGAGCTGCAAAACTCCGAACTGGTTATCACGCTGCTGATCTCCAACCTGGCGGCCATCCCCATGCAGGAAACGGGCGTTCCCCTTATCAGCGGCTTGATACCCATTTTGGTTCTGGTCGTCTGCGAGATTCTCGTTTCCTCCGGCATGCTGA
>CABQAC010000011.1 GCA_902462035.1 uncultured Eubacteriales bacterium | reverse complement strand
GCTGTTTACGCCGTCCTTGCGCTATTTTTGTGTTGACACCGGCAATATTCCGACGAATATATTCCTCGGTCCGGCGGATTTCGCGCTGCTGTGTTTCATAACGGCGCTGATGATCTTCCTGCAAGCGGACCTTTTGTTTGAGGTAGGACGCGTAATTTCCCTGGTATTTTCGGATTTCGCCATGGTCTACGTCACAGATGCAGTTGGCAATCCGCGATAAAAAAACTTCATCGTGGGACACAACCACAAACGCGTTTGGAAAAGCGCAAAGGTACCCTGCCAGCCAGTCCACATGGCGCTGGTCCAGGAAGTTAGTCGGTTCATCCAGCAGCAGGACGTCCGGTTTTTGCAGCAGCAGCTTGCCTAAAATGACTTTGGCGCGCTGCCCGCCGCTCAAGCCTTTCAGCGGCCGGTCCAAGCCTAAGGCGGTCAAACCCAAGCCCTCCGCCACCCGGTCTATTTCGATGGCGGCGGTATAAAAGCCGGCCGTCTCCAATTGGGTCTGCCCCTCCGCCGCCCGGTCCAGCAGGGCATCCTCCCCGGTTACGGCATATTGTTCATAAAGCGCCTGGATTTCCGATTCCAGCCGGTACCATGGCAAAAAAGCGGTATCCAAATATTCACCGACCGATTGGCTGTCATCCACCGCCGCGTATTGATCTAAGAATCCTATTCGGACGCCGCGCTGCCAGCGCACCATACCCCGGTCCGGCACCACCTCGCCGGTCAAGATGGCGATCAGGGTGCTTTTTCCCGCGCCGTTTTGCCCAACCACGCCAAGATGTTCCCCTTTATAAAGCGAAAGCCCGGCATCCCGGTACAAAATCCTGTCCCCATAGCCGTGGGTCAGGCCGGTCACTTCAAATATGCTCATCATTCATTCCTCACTTCAACAAAAAAGACGGAAGGCCGTTGGCCTTCCGTCTTGCACAGCCCCGCTGCAAAGCGCGGGGCAACGAAAAGGCCGAAGACAAAACACTGTCTCCGGCCGCTGTTTTTTTTACCCTCCACCGGCAAATGCGTACGTCAAACAAGGCGTGGGAACTCCATGCCGCATTTTCGTCCGATTCAGCCGATGAGCCAAGCATAACGCTTGTAATTCAGCTCCGTACAATGTCTCATCGTATCCCATTTGTCCGGAGCAAAGTTTCCTTGCAATGCGGTCAGTCCGCTGAAAAAATCCCATAACGGCAACGAAGCCTTCCCTTAAAAAATAAGCGACGGTTAAAAACGCAAGCCATCTGCCCGTCTCTCTGGTGCGTATTATATCCAATGGCGGAAATAATGTCAAGTTTTTGGAACGCCCTTATTTTACCCACATTTTACAGAATCTTTCGCATTGCCCGCTGGACGCAAGCCCAGTTTTCCGCTATGCTGTAAAGAAAGAAACCGATTTTTGCCAAGGAGACGATAATCATGGACCGTTCTCCCCAGCTTCATTTCCGACCGGACGGCACCTTTCATCTGATGCAGGTTACCGATGCCCAGGAAAGGCTTGATTTTTCACCCGATACCCTAAAACTTTTGGAAACGGCCCTGGACCGGGAAAAGCCGGACCTGGTCGTTTTTACCGGCGACCAAATTATGGGCTACGGCCGCTGTTTTCGCGGCCCTTACCGGGAAACCAAGGTCCGCCAGGCGATTCAGACCCTGCTTCGCCCGTTGACCGAACGAAAAATCCCATTCTCTGTAACCTTTGGAAATCACGACTGCCAGTGCGGTATTTCCAACGAGGAACAGCTTGCCATATACCGCGAGAATCCTTTTTATGTACCCGGGATTCCCGGACCCACTGCAGGCACCGCCTGTCTGCCGGTTTTGCGCAGCGATTCCGTGAACCGCGCTTTTGCCATTTATTTGTTGGATTCCGGCGGAGATGCGGCGGGCGGCGGGTACGAAGCGCCCCCCTCCCCGGTTTTGGCCTGGTACCGCCGGACACGGGACAGGCTGGCAGATGAACAAGGCGGCGCGCCCCTGCCCGCCCTGGTGTTTCAGCACATCCCGCTCCCGGAATATTACCAAGTTTTACAGCAGGTTCCTAAAAATACAAAGGGCGCGGTGCGCGCCTTCCGTACCCATCAAAATAAATGGTACCGAATTCCGCAAAGCGCAAACCGCCCGGACAACCGACTGGGCGAGCCTCCCTCTATCCCGGACCAAAATACCGGGGAATGGGAACTGCTGGCCGAACGGGGCGATGTGTTCGGGGTATTTTGCGGCCATGACCATAAAAACAGCTTTGTCCTTCCTTATCGAGGAATGGATTTGGGATACTGCCCCAGCTGCGGGTTCCACGTCTATGGTCCCGGCGTGGCACGCGGTGTGCGGACGTTTGTTCTGCGTGAAGACGCGCCCCGCGACTACAAAACCCATGTTCTCACCTTCCGGGAATTGTGCGGCAGCCGGGTTCACCAGCCGGTGGCGGACTTTTTATACAGCCGGTGCCCTGCGACGAAGGAAGATGCCCTTCATATGCTCCGCAATCTATTCATTGGCATCGCGGCGGTATCCGCGTCTATTTTTCTGCTTTGCTGGCTGCTTTAGATGGCACAAAGGAGGAACTCCCCATGCAAAAAACCGCCTTTTCTCAAGCTCACCCAGAACTTTGGAAGCTGATTAAATTTTCTGTTGCCGGCGGCCTTGCAACCGGAATTGAATTGGCCGTCTATTACCTGCTGCAAGCCCTTTTTCGCGCCTGGAACACCGAGCCCTTCCGTATCTGGCTGTTCGAATACCAGGGGATCGGCTATCTGTGGGCTTTTTTGATCTCTACCACAATTGGTTACGCCATCGCCTTTTTTCTTAACCGCAAAGTGACCTTCCGGGCGGACGCCAATCCGGCGCTGAGTATTTTTCTGTATGTGATCATGGTGTTGTTCACCATCTGCGCTACCGCCTGGATGGGAACGGCTCTGCTCAATTTCTGCATCCAGCGGGACATGCGCCAGCTGGGGGAAATCATGGCTAAACCGTTGGTGGCAGCCGTAACCATCGTATGGACCTATCCCATCAACCGGTTTGTGATTCATCGGCGGAAAAAGCCGTCCGCGCTTTAAAGGGAAAACGGCGAATATTATGAAGAAAAAAATTGACTTACGCAAAGTGAACGAAAGTCTAAACCTCCGGCTAAGCCGGAGGCATGAATAGCCCTAGAAGGGCAAGATGCTAACATAAGCCCCTGAAGGGGCCTATCTTATGCCTTGGAATTCTGGTTGCCGTAAACGGGTCTACGAACTCTTTGAGACCCATCTGGTCTGCAATTTGATCTTGTTCCAACTGATTTCGGATGTACTCTTCGATTTGCTTCTTGTTGCGTCCCACTGTATCGACATAATACCCTCTTGCCCAGAACGTCCTGTTCCCGTACTTGTATTTTAGATTGGCATGTCTGTCGAATATCATGAGGCTGCTTTTCCCTTTGAGATACCCCATAAATGTCGATATACTATACTTGGGCGGAATACTCAGTAGCATATGGATTTGATCCGGCCATGCTTCTGCTTCTATGATCTCTACTCCCTTTTGTTGGCATAACCTCCTCAGTATTTCTCCTATATGCGCTTTAATCTCTCAGTATATTACTTGCCTTCGATACTTCGGCGCAAACACTACGTGGTATTGGCATCTCCACTTTGTATGTTCTAAACTGTTTATGTCTTTCTCTGTCATGGAAAAGACCTCCTCGATATTTTTAGTTAGGTTGGCAGACCTTAACTTTAATCTATCGGGGAGTTCTTTTTTGTCCATAGCTCAAGCTTTTTTATCTCCACTGGCAGCGCCAGTGGTTGTCTTTTTCACATGATAAAACCACTTTAAAAAGTGTTTAAAGCCTTTTTAAGTGGTTTTCCGCTTGTATATATCATTATTTTTATGCAAGTATACAAATTTCAGTTCTTTTAAACGGATTGTACTTTTCTATTCAAAAAAACCAGTTGCTCACCTCATTTCTATTTTATTAAAATATTTTGCTATCCCTTGCGTGTAATTGAAATCATCATAATTAGTAGGGAATAAGGAGTGTGTTTCAAATTTGGGAGGCGGTAGGTCTCCTTTTTTCTCTATTACATAATCAGCCGCATATGCCAATTCATCAATAAAAACTTGTTCTACTCTACAGGCTATCATCTGACACCACAGCTTTTTTATCGTCTGCAAACAAACAAAAACATAGTCAGCCATATCAGCGGTTACATATATAGTAAGCCTGTCAAGTAATTCTTTCATTTCTTCCTTGGTTTCCAGATACCCCTCAAACAATTCTTTCTCATATCGTTCACAAGGTAGTTTTATAATCCCATCTTTTCCCTTATAAACCAATTTGCTTAAAAATAATAGTTTTGAACATACGCTGTACAAAATAGCTTTGTAATCATGATGTTCCTGTCCAACAGAAATGCAAAATACTGTCCCTTTATCAACGCTTGGAACGATTTCATCTATGTAATTTAGAATAGTTTCTTTTTTCGTCAGGATTTGTCCGTAATGGGGTAGTTCATTTTTCATAAAATCAATACCTTTCTTCAATATAAAAATAGAGAGCCGTAAGGCTCTCTATTCTTTTTGAATTACACAAACCAAACTGTAATAGCAAAGCCGCCTACATAGTAATAAGGTTTTGTGTAATATCGGTGTGGTGGAGATGAGGGGAATCGAACCCCTGTCCGAAAACCACTTGCCACAGCTTTCTCCGAGTGCAGTTTGTGCTTTAGGATTCCCCTCGCGGAACGCCCACAAACAGGCTTTCCGTTACGGTAGTCTCTGAATCATGACAGCCGGCGAGACAGACGGCTGTTCACGTGCACCGCTCATCGACGCCCCTTCCGGACCGCGGTCCTTCCGGAAGGGACGGCAGCCTAATTAGGCTGCGTACGCAACAGTTTTGTTGTCGTTTAATTGAAAGTTTGCGGCTTTTATAGCGGGTCCGCGCCGCTACTCGCTTACTGTGGTTCACAGTCCCCGTCGAAACCTTTACATCCCCATATTTATCGTATCCATATGCGCCATTTACCGGTTGCGTTCCTTGACCGCCCGTTCCATATCGCGCTTGGCGGCCCTTTCGGCCATGTCCTGCCGTTTGTCGTACAATTTTTTGCCCTTGCACACCCCCAATTGAACCTTTACTTTTGAACCTTTCAAGTACAACGAAATGGGTACCAGCGCCAAGCCGTCCTGCTTGACAAGCCCCATCAGCCGCATGATTTCCCGCTTGTGCATCAGCAGCCGCCTGGCCCGCATGGGGTCCTTGTTGAAGATATTCCCCTGCTCGTAAGGACTGACGTGCATGCCATAAACAAACAGCTCGCCGCCATCCACCGCGCACCAGGAATCCTTCAGGTTTACCCTGCCTTGGCGGATGGATTTCACCTCGGTCCCACACAATTCGATGCCGGCCTCCATGCTTTCCTCCAGGAAGTAGTCGTGAAAGGCTTTTTTATTCTGCGCGATGGTCTTTAAGGACTCCTTTGCCATATACGGCTCCTCCTTTCGCACGAGCCGGATGCCCTGCCGGCAGCCCGCCTGTTAAAATTCGTTGCGGCCTTCCAGCGCCCGGGACAGCGTCACCTCGTCCGCGTACTCCAAATCCCCGCCCACCGGAATGCCGTACGCCAGGCGGGTCACCTTGATTCCCAAGGGTTTAATCAGCTTGGAAACGTACATCGCCGTCAGTTCGCCTTCCACCGTGGGATTGGTGGCCATAATGACCTCTTTGACCTCTTCTTCCCCCAGCCGCCGGATCAGTTCTTTAATATACAGATCGTCCGGCCCCACATCGTGGACAGGGGAAATGGTGCCGTGAAGCACATGGTAAACGGCGTCGAACTCGTGGGTGCGCTCCAGCGCGAATACGTCCCTCGGATCCTCCACAACGCAGATGACCGAATGGTCCCGCGCGGGATCGGCGCAAATGGGGCAGACCTCCCCGTCTGAAAAGTTCTTGCAAATACCGCAGTACTGAATTTTTTCGTGGGCTTCTAAAATCGCGGCGGAAAAAACCCCGGCCTGATCCTTGGGCATCTGCAATACATAATATGCCAGCCGCTGGGCTGTTTTATGCCCGATTCCCGGAAGCCGTTCAAACTGTTCCACCAGCCGTTCCAGCGCCGCGATATGATAGGCCGCCATGGTTACAGGATGCCGGGCAGGTTCAGCCCGCCGGTTACCTTGCCGAGTTTCTCTTCCTTATCCTCGTTGGCCTTGCGCAGCGCCTCGTTCACAGAAGCGATGATCAGGTCGGAGAGCATCTCCACATCCTCGGGATCCACGACTTCGGGCTGAATACGGATCCCCTTGACGACCAGCTCGCCGGTCACGGTGGCTTCTACTGCGCCGCCGCCCGCCGCAGCCGTGTATTCGGTCTGGTTTAATTCTTCGGTAATCTGAGCCATTTGCTCCTGCATCTTTTGCGCCTGGCGCGCGAGTCCCGCCATGTTGTTGGGGCCGCCGCCAAAGCCCTGGGGCAATCTTGCTTTCATGGAGTATTCCTCCTGTTGTTTTATTGAATAATCTCTATTCCGGCCTGTTCCGCCTTGGCCATCAGCTGCGCCAGCGGATCTTCCTGCTGCTGTGCAGAGCCGGATTCTTCCTTTTTATAGGGTCCCAGCCGATAAAGCCGGCCGGTAATCTGTTTGATTGCTTCACGCATCCGGTCTTTCTGCTGGGGCGATTTGCGCAGCAATTCAAAAGCCATGGAGTTCGGCGCGTCGATCAGCACATAGTCCCCGCTGATATACGCGCGGGAATCGTTTAAAAAGGACGCAAGCGATGGGGACATCTGGTGAAGCGCCTCCAATACCTCCGGCCAGCAATCAAGCCCAACGACACCGTCCCGGCGGGGCAAAACAGGCGATTCCGGACCGGACGCTGCCGCCGCGACGGTTTCCACCGCGCCGTCCCCCGGTTCCCGGGCTTCCGGTATTTTAGGATGCGGCTGTGAAACGTGCTGTTCCGAAACCTGGGGTTCCGGCGCGGTACGAGCCGCGCCTCCCGATTTGACCGCTCTTTCGAGCATTTCCAGCCGTCTTATCACCGCGCCGGCGGAAGCATCCAGTTCCGGTGAACACAGGCGGAGCAAGGTCATCTCCATCTCCACCCGGCGGTTGCCGCCCTGGAACATCCGCTCCTGGCACCCCTGCAGCGATTCCAGAACATGCAGCACGGCTGGCAAAGTAAAACCGCGGGCCTGTTCCTCCAGCTGGAGGTATTCCTCCTCCGGCACCACAATCATTTCCCGGGGATCCCGGACGGTTTTCAGCAGCATCAGGCTGCGGAAATGAGATATCAATTCCTCGCACAATCGGACCATATCCTTAGAAGCGCTGTGCAACCGGTCGACCGCGGAAAGAGCTGCGGCGCAGTCCTTCCCCGCCACGGCGGCGGCAAGTTCCACCAGGTGGGACCGGCCGGTCAGCCCGGCGGTATCGGTTACTGTCTGCTGGGTGATGGGGTTGGCGCGCCCCATACACTGGTCGAGCAAAGAAAACGCGTCGCGCAGGGCGCCGTCGGAAAGCCGGGCGATCAGCAGCGCCGCATCCCGCTCGATGGCGCAGTGTTCCTGCCCGCACACATATTGCAAATGGTCCGCCACCAAAGCGGGAGGAATGCGGTGAAAATCGAACCGCTGGCAGCGGGACAGGATGGTGGCCGGCAGCTTGTGGACCTCGGTTGTAGCCAAGATGAACAGCACATGAGGCGGCGGTTCCTCCAGCGTTTTAAGCAGCGCGTTAAACGCGCCCACCGAAAGCATGTGAACCTCGTCGATGATATAGACACGGTACCTTGCCATAGCCGGGGTAAAGTTCGCTTCTTCCCGCAAATCGCGGATATTATCCACGCCGTTATTGCTTGCGGCGTCGATTTCCACGATATCCATCACCGCGCCGCTTTCCACCCCGCGGCAAATCTCGCATTCCCCGCAAGGGTCGCCGTCCCGAAGCGACAAGCAGTTCACCGCCTTTGCCAGTATCTTAGCACAACTTGTCTTGCCGGTGCCCCGGGAACCTGTGAACAAATAGGCGTGGGCGATGCGCCCGGCTTTAAGCTCGTTTTGTAGGGTGACGGTCACCTGCGGCTGGCCGACCACATCCGAAAACGTTTTAGGCCGCCATTTGCGGTATAAAACCTGATACGCCGTCCGAACCACCCCCTGTATTTCATCCCGAATACGACAAAACAAGACAGACCGCAACCTGCGCGGCGCGCATTTGGGTATGCGGGCGGCCAGACTGACTGTATCGCACAGTGCAATCCGTTTAATGCTGCTCGATCCCCCGCCTGACATGGTTCGCGGCGCCCCGCCGTACAGGGCCCGACCGGCCGCACACCCAAATGCGCGCTATTGTCTGTCTTGGTAATCGTCTTATTTGCAGTGCGTTGTTTATTATAACAAAAAAAAGGTATAAAGTCAACACGGGCCGGTATTCCCGGCCCGTGTATTTGGCGATCGTTTTCATTTAAAAACCAAGCAGCGCGGTGACCGCCCTGCGGTGGCCTTCGGACAGCTCCCGCGCTTCCTCCTTGGAACTGCCCCGGGCCGCAACATATACCTTGATTTTGGGCTCGGTGCCCGAGGGACGGATAATTACCGTAGCGCCGTCGGACAGCGTGTAAGACAATACGTTGGACTTGGGCAGGCTGATGGGAGATACCGCACCGGTACGGCAATCGTAGGAAACAGATTTCAGGTAATCCGCATAACGGACCACCGCCGCGCCGTTTATCTCCTTCGGCCGGTCCGCACGCAAGCCGTCCATGATCTCCTGCATTTTCTCCATTCCCGCGATTCCTTCGCACTGGAAATTATCGGTGGAATTCAGGTAATAGCCGTATTCCCGGTACAAATCTTCCAAAGCGTCCACCAGGCTTTTGCCTTTTGTTTTATAATAAGCGGCCATTTCGCAGATGAGCATAGAGGCGACCACCGCGTCCTTATCCCGCACATAGGTACCGGCCAAATAGCCGTAGCTTTCCTCAAATCCAAACACATACCGTTCGGCGCAGTGCTGGCGTTCGAGCAGGCCAATCTGTTCGCCGATATATTTAAAGCCGGTCAGCACGTCTTTGACCGCGACGCCATACCGTTCTGCGATGGGGTATACCAGCGGGGTGGATACGATGGTTTTAACCGTCAGCGGACGGTCCGGCATGGTTCCCTTTTCCGCGCGCTGCGAAAGCAGGTACTGCAGCAATAGGACGCCGACTTCGTTGCCGGTAAACAGGCGGTAATCTTCCGCTTCCCTCACGGCGATGCCCACACGGTCGGAGTCCGGGTCGGTGGCGAGCAGCAGATCAGGCTCTATCTTTTCCGCCAGCTTCAGACCGCATTCGAACACCTGCTTAATCTCCGGGTTGGGGTACGGGCAGGTGGGAAAACGGCCGTCCGGATTCTCTTGTTCCGGCACGACGGTGACGTCCCGAATACCGATACGCTCCAGGATTGCGCGGACATAATGGTTGCCCGCCCCGTTTAACGGGGTATAAATCACCTTTAGGCCCGATTGGGCGGCCAGTTCGGGATTCACGCACTGCCGCTGCACGCAGTCCAGGTAGCGCTCCCCTACCTCCTTGCCGATCATCACGATCTTGCCCGTCCGGATCCCTTCCTCGAAAGAGACAACTGGAATGTGGAAAAAATCCCATTTTCCGATATTCTGAAGCACTGCGCCCGCCGCTTCGTCGGTCATTTGGCAGCCGTCCGGCCCGTAGACCTTGTACCCATTGTACTGGGAGGGATTGTGGCTGGCCGTAATGTTAATGCCGCCCTGGGCGTGGAGCTCCCGAACCGCGAAGGACAGCAGCGGCGTGGGCGCCAACTCGGGAAACAGGTAGGCGGTAATCCCATTGGCGGCCAGAACGGCCGCGGCCTCTTGGGCAAACAAATCGGATTTGATGCGGGAATCGTAAGCGATGGCCACGGAAAGAGGGCCGGACTGCGTTTTCACGTAATCGGCCAGTCCCTGGGTCGCCCGGCGCACGGTATAGATGTTCATGCGGAAGCTGCCCGCGCCAATAATGCCGCGAAGGCCCGCCGTACCGAATTCCAGTTCGCGGGCAAACCGGTCTTCCAATTCCGAATCATCGCCGCTTATACGGCGCAGCTCCTCCTGCAGGTCCGCGTCGTCTACCGCCAGCTTTAACCATTCCTGATACCGTTCCCGGATTGTCATGCTCATCATCCTTTTCTGATTGATTCATGAATTTCAGTTTAATTATACATCATTACCACTCTATTTCCTCTATTGTTTCCATTTTATAGTAAATTCTAACAAATGTCAACGAGTTCCTACGGCAAAATAGGCGATACTGTAATTTTCTTGAAATAGCGGTGATAAGCCTCGCCTTCGCACAACAGGGTTCCATCCCGTACCAGTGAACCACAGGCTGCGGCCACCCCGCTGCGCAGAGTATCGGCCGCATTCATTCCTCGTTCCAGCGCAAAACAGACGCCTGCCACCATGGAATCCCCGGCTCCCTGCACACCGCGCACCGGCAAGGCCAAAGGCGGTGCAAAAAAGGCGCTCCCGCGCAACGCCATCACGGCGCCCTTGTCCCCCATAGAAACACACACAGTCTCAATCCCCGCCGCATTCATGGCAAGCGCGTCATGCGCGATCTCCTCCGGCGTACGGTATGTTCTGCCATGAAGCTGGGAAAACTCCTCCAGATTGGGTTTGATGACGTCGGGAAGGCCTTTCAGCCCTTCCTCCAGCGCCGCGCCGGAAGTATCCAGCACGGTTTTAACCCTACCCTTGACCCCGCGCAGAATTTGCAGATAAAAATCCTGCGGCACCCCCTGCGGCAGACTTCCGCTAAGTACCAGCATCCGGCTGTCCGCGGCCGCCTCCAATATTTTATTATACAAAGCGTCCGTCGTTATTTTGTCGAGTTTGGTCCCCCGCTCGTTTAGTTCCGTCAGCGTTTGGTCCGCCAAATCCAGCACTTTGATGTTGCAGCGCAGGCGGCCGGCCGCTTTTACAAAAGAAAAGGGAATTCCTTCGGCCTCCAGCCGGCTTTGCAGTTTCTCTCCGCCCGCGGCATACAGCGGGGCCACGCAGCGAACCGGCTCCCCCAATTGGCGCAGCACCAGCGCCACGTTAACCCCCTTGCCGGAAGCGTCTTCCCTGGCGGACAGCACCAAATTGGTTTTACCGTACGCAAATCTGTCAACCGTTACCGAACGGTCAACGCAAGGGTTCATGGCCACAGCCGTAATCATGCGCAATCCTTCCCCTTTATTCATATTCTGTGATCAATCCCGTACAAAAACGGCGTATAATAGAATCGTTCGCCCAAGACGCAACAAGTATGATATTTCATTACGCAACCGGCTTTTTTATGGTATACTATTTTAAATACCCTTCATTTAAGGAGCAAGGCCATGAAGGACTTAACCAGCGACCCCTTTTCGGTACCCTTTTATCGCCAAGGCGCCCCGGATCATGGCGTGCTTCTGCTTCATGGCTTCACCGGCTCCCCAGCCAACCTCTATCCGTTGGCTAAGGAACTCGCGGAACAGGGTTTGACCGTTCACGTTATCCGGCTGGCCGGCCACGGCGCCACTCTGGTGCAGCTGAAGCAATCACGGTGGCAGGATTGGCTGCGGGACGCGTTTGTCTCTTATGACCAATTGGCGCGGCAATGCGCCAGGGTCAGCGTGGTCGGGTTGTCCATGGGCGGCGCGCTGGCTCTTTTGCTGGCCGAACACCGGCCGGTGTACCGGGTTGTGACCATCGCCGCGGCACTGCGGGCCAAAAACCCAGCCGCCCCGGCTGCCAGCTTGCTTGGCATGCTGCCCGTTAATCCTTTTATCCGTTGGCGCGGCGTCCTCCCCCACGAGCCGGGGCTAGAACCATTCCGCGCCCGGTACGACGGCGCTTATCTCAAAAACATCGCCGGGGTCAATACATTAATGCGTTTTGCCCGCCAAAACCTGCCGCGGGTTACCTGCCCGCTGCTGGCTGTGCGGGCCGGCCGGGACAGCACGGTGCGCAAACAAAGCGCCGGCCTCATTTTGCGGCGGGCATCCTCCACGGAAAAGGAATTGCTGGAGCTTTCCCAAAGCCCGCACCTTTGCGTACTGGGTCCTGAATACCAACGCCTGCAGAAAGAAATCAGCCGCTTTTTGTTAAAACCATCCGGGGCATCTTTTTCATCGCCGCCATTGTAGCATACCTGCCGCCGCAGTGCAAAAACCTGTACCGCTTCTTAATATCTTTTTATATCTTTTGAAATGTTTTAACCTTTGCGCCAAAGAAAAAGCCGGGAGACTCATTCCCCCGGCCCTGCGGCTTTACGCTTGCCCGTACTTTTTCAGCATTAACTTCGCAGCCTTGTAAATATCGCCGCAGCCAAGCGTAATCACCAAATCCCCGGGTCCGGCGTTTCGCACCACATGGTCCGCGACCTCCTCAAAAGTGTTAAACCATACGCTGCCCGGAATTTTTGCGGCCAGATCCTTGGTATAAATCCCGTAGGTATTGATTTCGCGCGAACCCATAATTTCGGTCATCACCACATGGTCGGCAATGGCCAAAACCCGGGCAAAGTCGTCGAGCAGCATGGCGGTGCGGGAATAGGTGAAAGGCTGAAACACCGCCCATACCTTGCGAAATCCCATTTCCTTGGCGGCAACCAGGGTGGCTTCCAATTCGGCGGGATGGTGGGCGTAATCATCCGCGATGGTAATGCCGTTCGGTTTGCCCAGAATTTCGAACCGCCGCCCGGCGCCGGTAAACGCGTCCAGGCTCTCCTCCATCACCTTGGGGTCCGCTCCCAGCCGGTGCGCCGCGGCAACGGCGGCCAGCGCGTTATAAATGTTATGCCTGCCCGGGATGCGCAAAGTAATTTCGCACAAGGTTTCGCCCCGGAAAGCCACTTCGAACTTGGCGTGGGAACCGGCGGTCATTTCTACCTTTCGGGCAGCGTAATCGTTGGACTGATCAAAACCGAAGGTCCAAATTTCTTTTTCGAGCCCTTTCACGGCTTTTTGCGTGTTGGCGTCGTCACCGTTGACAACCAGCGCATGGGTCGTCTGGGTGGCGAATTGGCGAAAGGATTTGATGACGTTTTCCAGGGTGCCGAAATAATCCAGATGGTCCGCGTCAATATTCAGGATAACCGAAATCGCGGGGGTCAGCTGCAGGAAAGTGTCCACGAATTCGCAGGCTTCGCACACCATAATGTCGGACTTGCCCACACGCCCGCTGCTGCCCATAAAAGGCAGTTTGCCGCCGATGACCACCGTGGGGTCCATTTGGCCGGTCAGCAAAATTTGGGTAATCATCGAAGTGGTGGTGGTTTTGCCATGGGTGCCCGACACCGCCACGGTTCTGCCATACCGGCGGGAAATCATCCCCAGCATGACCGAACGCTCGACCAGCGGTATCCCCTTTTTCTTGGCAGCCAGCAGTTCGGGGTTATCTTTCATAATGGCCGCGGTATATACCACCGCCTGGGCGTTGCCGATATTTTCGGCCCGGTGCCCCATGAAAACCGGAATGCCGTAGGACCGAACCCGCGCCAGGGTATCGGTTTCGTTAACATCCGACCCGGTCAGGGTATAGCCCTCGTGGTGCAAAATCTCGGCCAACGGGCACATGCCCGATCCGCCGATCCCGATAAAATGGAACCGTTTGACGGTGTCCAGCAGACTGTCGTTCACAATCACAGTCCATCCTCCTTTATTCCCATCGCAAAGCGCGTCTGGTTACTCTTATCCATTAGTATGCCAAGCGAATAAAAACAATAAACAAAATTTTACATCTGTGGCCGGGAAACGAAAATACTTGAATATCCATGGACGAGAAATTGAATACTAACATCACTAACATCTGACCATGCGACGCTAAAAAATATCTAAGGAAGGGTTTGGGGCATGAATATCACAGACATCAAAATCAGAAGAATCTATTTGGAAGGCAGAATGAAGGCCGTGGTTTCCGTCACCATCGAGGACGCCATCGTTATTCATGACATCAAGGTCATCGAAGTGGACGGCAAAACTTTTATCGCCATGCCCAGCCGCCGGGACGAAGAAGGCCGGTTCAAAGACATTGTCCACCCCATATCCGCCGAGGCGCGCAAACAGCTGGAAGATCAAATTCTCGCCGAATACCGCAAGGCGCTTAGCCAATTTCCCGCGTCAATGGAATAATACTACGATTCAGCGCGGTTTGCAATGCCCCTTGCGTCCGGAACCGTTTTGCCGGACCTGCGTTCGTCTGCCCAAATTACAGGTATCCCCCTGTTTTTGGCGGCGCGCAGGTCCTTTTTGGCGCGATAATGGTCTTTTTGTACGCCGCCCCGCCGTCCAATCGCTTGACAAGACCACTAGATGTGGATAACATGATACATAACAACTACAATTTGTCGGAGGAAACCATGGCGAAAAAAACGGAATACGGAAATGAAAGTATTTCTTCCTTAAAAGGAGCCGACCGCGTACGGAAACGTCCGGCGGTCATTTTTGGATCCGACGGAATCGAAGGATGCCAGCATTCTATTTTCGAGATTCTCTCCAACTCCATTGACGAGGCGCGGGAGGGTTATGGGAATAAAATCATCACCACATATTACGAAGACGGATCGGTTGAAGTAGAGGATTTCGGCCGCGGCGCGCCCGTGGGGTACAATCCCAACGAAAAATGCTTTAACTGGGAACTGATCTATTGCGAAATGTACGCGGGCGGAAAATACAACAACAGCGAAGGCGAAAGCTACGAATATTCTTTAGGATTAAACGGCCTGGGCGCTTGCGCCACCCAGTACGCCAGCGCGTATATGGACGTAACCGTTTACCGGGATGGCCGTAAATATTCCCTGCATTTTGAAAAAGGCGAAAACATCGGCGGTATGAAGGAAGAGCCCTATACCGGCCGCCGCACCGGCACCATCACCCGCTGGAAGCCGGACTTAGAGGTTTTTACCGATATCGACGTACCGGACAGTTATTTTCAGGAGACCATCAAACGCCAGGCTATCGTCAACGCCGGCGTCACCTTCCTGTTTCGCCGCCAGCGGGGCGGGAGTTTCGAGACCACCACCTTTTTATACGAAAACGGCATTGGCGATTATGTAAGGGAAATCGCGGGGGACCAGGCGCTGACCGGAGTACAAGTCTGGCAGGCGGAACGGAAGGTCCGCGACCGCGCCGACAAGCCGGAATACAAGACAAAATTCAACGTCGCGCTTTGCTTTTCCAACCGGGACAAGCTGGCGGAATACTACCACAATTCGAGCTTTCTGGAGTATGGCGGCGCGCCGGAAAAAGCGGTGCGCAGCGCTATGGTATCACAAATAGACGGGTACCTGCGCCAGACGGGTAAGTACAATAAAAACGAAGGCAAAATCACCTTTGCCGATGTGGAGGACTGCCTGATTATCGTGATCTCCTCCTTCTCAAATCAGACCTCCTACGAAAACCAAACGAAAAAAGCCATTACAAACAGGGGCATTCAGGAAGCGATGACCGAATTTTTGCGCCACCAGCTGGAGGTTTATTTTATCGAGAACCCGTTGGACGCTGACAAAATCGCGGGGCAGGTCCTGATTAACAAGCGCAGCCGGGAGGACGCCGAAAAAACCCGGCTGAACTTGAAGAAAAAACTGACCAGCAGCATGGATATCACCAATCGGGTGGCAAAATTCGTGGATTGCCGTTCCAAAGACGTGAAAGAGCGGGAACTGTTCATCGTGGAGGGAGATTCCGCTTTGGGCGCCTGCAAGCAGGCGCGCAATCCGGACTTTCAGGCCATCATCCCCATCCGGGGCAAAATTTTAAATTGTTTAAAGGCCGATTACGATAAAATTTTTAAGAACGAAATTATCACCGATCTGGTCAAGGTGCTCGGCTGCGGCGTGGAGGTCAAGACCAAGGCCAATAAGGATTTGTCCTCCTTCGACCTGTCGCTGCTGCGGTGGAGCAAGGTAATTTTATGCACCGACGCCGACGTGGACGGATTCCAAATCCGCACCTTATTGCTGACCATGCTGTACCGTCTGACCCCCACCTTAATCGAGGAGGGCAAGGTTTTTATCGCGGAATCGCCGCTGTACGAGATTACCAGCAAAAACGAAACATATTTTGCCTATACCGAAAAGGAAAAGGAGCTGTACTGCGCCAAGCTGGAGGGAAGCAAGTATACGCTTCAGCGCTCGAAGGGCCTGGGCGAAAACGAACCGGATATGATGAGTTTAACCACCATGAATCCCGCTACGCGCAGACTGATTAAGGTCATGCCCGCGGACGCCCAGCGCACGTCCGAAGTGTTCGACATGCTGCTTGGGGACAACCTGTCCGGACGCAAAAACCATATTATCGAAAACGGCCACCTGTACATCGATTTTGTAGACGTCAGCTAACCCTTTGGGCGCGCATCCAACCATGATAGAAACGGAGTGTTACCATGCCGAAGAAAAAAACGCCCCGGCCCTCCGGCGCGGCCCAGAAGACCACCGGCTATATCGAGGGCGCGGGCAAAATTGTCGAACAGCCCATTGTATCCACACTGGAAGAAAATTACATGCCATACGCCATGAGCGTCATTCTGTCCCGGGCAATTCCGGAAATCGACGGATTCAAGCCCTCCCACCGCAAGCTGCTGTATACCATGTTTAAGATGGGGCTATTAAGCCCTTCCCAGCACCGAACCAAATCCGCCAACATCGTGGGCGAAACCATGAAGCTCAACCCACACGGTGATGCCGCGATTTACGACACCATGGTCCGCCTTAGCCGCGGATACGAGGCCCTGCTGTACCCGTATGTCGATTCCAAGGGGAATTTCGGCAAGTTTTATTCCCGGGATATGGCCTGGGCCGCGTCCCGGTACACCGAGGCAAAGTTAGAGTCCATCTGCAACGAATTGTTCCGGGACATCGATAAAGACACGGTGGATTTTATCGATAACTATGACAATACCCAAAAGGAACCCACCCTGCTGCCCGCAGCGTTTCCCTCGGTTTTGGTCAACGCCAATACCGGCATCGCGGTGGGAATGGCCAGTTCCATCTGCCCTTTCAACATAACCGAAGTATGCGAGACCGCCGTGGCGCTGATCAAGGATCCGGACCACGATATTTCCTCTACCCTGCTGGCGCCCGATTTTTCCGGCGGCGGCCAGATTGTTTGCGACCGCGCCGCGCTGGATGAGATTTACCGTACCGGGCGGGGGGGAATCCGGGTCCGCGCCCGGTATCGCTACGACAAGGAAATGAACTGCATCGATGTGCTGCAAATCCCCCCCACTACCACAGTGGAAGCGATTATCGAAAAGGTCATCGATCTGGTTAAGCAAGGCAAATGCCGCGAGGTCAGCGATATCCGGGACGAAACCGGTTTGGAAGGATTGAAGATCACCATCGACCTCAAGCGCGGGACGGATCCGGATAAACTGATGCAGCGCCTTTACCGCGCCACGCCGCTGGAGGATACTTTTTCCTGTAACTTTAACGTACTGATTGCCGGCTTTCCCCGGGTGATGGGTATTCGCGAGCTGTTGGAGGAATGGACCGCATTCCGGGTGGAATGCGTGCGGCGGCGGACCTATTACGATCTGAAAAAAAAGCAGGATAAGCTGCACCTGTTGCTCGGGCTGCAAAAGATCCTGCTGGATATTGACAAAGCCATCCGAATCGTCCGTGAAACCACGGAGGAAAACGAGGTGGTTCCCAACCTGATGATCGGCTTTGGTATTGACGAAACCCAGGCCGAATACGTGGCCGAAATCAGGCTGCGCCACTTAAACCGGGAATATATCCTCAAGCGCACCGAGGAGACTGCGTCGCTGGAAAAGGAAATCAAGGAGCTGGAGGACATTCTGGCCAGCAAGACGCGGGTTAAGACGATTATCGTGCACGAATTGCAGGAAATTTCCGAAAAGTATGGTCAGCCGCGGCGCAGTATGCTCATCTACCCCACCGACGAGCCGGAAGAAGACGCGGAGGAAATCCCCGACTACCCGGTCAATCTGTTCTTTACCCGAGAGGGGTATTTTAAAAAGATCACCCCGCTTTCGCTGCGGATGAGCGGTGAGCAAAAGTTGAAGGACGGGGACGAAATTATGGTCAGCACCGAATCCTCCAACAACCGCGACCTGCTCTTTTTCACCGACCGTTGCCAGGTATATAAGGCGAAGGCTTCTGATTTCGACGACACCAAGGCAAGCGTACTGGGTGACTATGTCCCTTCCAAGCTGGGTATGGACGAAGGCGAACGGGCGATCTTTATGGCCGTGACCAAGGATTATAGCGGGTCGGTTCTTTTCTTCTTCGAGAACGGAAAGGTCGCAAAGGTGGAAATGTCTTCTTACGCGACCAAGACCAACCGTAAAAAGCTGATCTCCGCATATTCGGACAAAGCGCCGCTGGCGGCGGTCTGCTACGCGCCCGAGGACGGCGAGTTCCTGTTGACTTCATCCTCCGGCAGGATGTTGATTTTGCACAGCGGGGCCATACAGGCCAAGTCCACCCGGAATACCCAGGGCGTGGCGGTCATGACCTTAAAACGCGGGCACCGCCTGTTGGCAGCCCGGCCCTACGCGGAAGGTTCTTTGCAAAAGCCCCACCGGTACCGCACGAAAACCCTTCCCGCCGCCGGGGCGCTCCCTTCCGCCGAAGATACGGCGG
>CABQAC010000010.1 GCA_902462035.1 uncultured Eubacteriales bacterium | reverse complement strand
TATTTCCACCGTCATGCGGCCCTGGGCATCCAGCGCGCAGACCACATCCGACGGGAAAACGCCCTTGCTTTCGAGAAATCCGGTGATCTTTTCACTGTGGATCCGGTCAAAGACGCGCAACTGGCGGTAATCGGCGGCCATATCTTGGAGCAGTTCGCTAATGCCGGTAAATTGGGAGCCCACCACCGGCCGGATTTCCCGGATCCTTCTAGCGGCGGATTCGTTGGAGAGAAAATCCTCGTACCGGCTGTTGATCGTGGCGGCCATCAAGGTCAGCCTGCCGCACTTTTGGGCGAAGGGCAGGGAGAAATCGTCGATGGTAACCGTGCCGTTGCGCCGCAGGGAGCCGGTCAGATTGTTCAGCGCGTCCATGGTAAAGTTGTAGGAGGGACCCCAGCATTCCATCTTGCCCCGGCAGAATTTGCACACTTCCTCGGCCGCGCCGTCAAAGACCGACGAAAGGTTGGAGGTGGTGATCTTCATCAGCTTTTGGGAAACCGCGTCCACCGAGGTAGTCACTTCCCGCAGCGCTTTGGCTGCGTACTCCAATCGCATTGCCACACAGCGGCGCAGCAGCTCGGCGTTGTCCTCCTCCGCCGCGGACAGGGAAACCGCCGAAGGCCGGAGCAGGGCAGACACCTTTTGGAAGAAAATAGGGGGTATCAGCATAAAGACAACGCTGCCGATCATCACCTCGTAAAGGCCGGCAATCACCAAGTCGCCGCCCTCGGTGCAAAGAATGGCGATGGCGTTGGATAGGACGAATGCCACAGCCGTGCCGATTTTGCCGAAGGAGGAAAACAGCCCGCTGAGCAGCCCGGCGAAGGAGTAGGCAACAGCGGCGGGGGCCGATGCGGTGCCGGAAAGGGTGAAGATCATACCGCAGACCGTGCCGCCGACCCCGCCGCCCGCCACACCCATGCACTGGGCAAAAATCAAAATGGCCAGCACCGCCAGCACACGCCCCAGCGAGATGCCGTAGGCTTGCACCGAAGAGAAAGCGAGCAGGCCCAGGGACAGGACGATCATGGCGCTTGCAAATTCGGTCAGCCGCAGGGCGCCGTCCGGCCGAACCTCTTTGCGCAGAGAATCGCATTGTTTCATGAAGTAAGCCGCGCCCCCGCACAGGACAGCCTCCGATAAAACCATCACCATGTTGCGGGAGGTAAAATTTCCAGCGCCCAGCACCGCGAAGCCGGTTATGGCCACGGGCAGAAAGGCAACCAGAGGCGAGAACAGCGGATGGTTCCGCAGGTTTTTCAGCTCGTTAAGCGTCCAGCGTATGGCTGCCACCGCAATGATGGCCGCCAAATACCGCAGCTTGGAAGCTGAGCCGGTGATCAAAAAGCCGAGCATGCCGCCCAGGCTTACCGAGATCAGGTTGCGGTAGGGTGCCGCGGCAGCCAATGCCGCCGAAAAGGGAGAATAGGTTTGAAAAATGGTCGCCTGGGAAAACAGCATGCCGCACAGAAAAAAGGCGCCTTGTTCCAGTACCTTTTTTACCGTGCGTTCTGGAACCAAGGCGTTCGCCGCTTTTCGGAAGAGAACCGTTGCCTTTCCTTTCATGCCAGAAGATCCTTTCTTTTTTGAATCCTGGACCGTATCATACCCGGCTTGTCCCGCCAGAAACGAAGACAAATCCCCACGATCCGTATCGTTCTTTTATTATAAGCGGCGCGGCGCTCGTCAATTGTCAGAACGTCGGTCGGGATTCCTGTCTCATCCCAACCGAATGGATGGTAAAATAAGGTAAATAGTCGGAATTGTGGGAAGCTGTGATATCATTTTCCAATGATGCGCCGAAAAGAAAAAACAACGCGGCGGTTTGTTTCTTTTTTTTGCGTACTATGGTACAATAAAACCACAAGAAAACGCTCCTTTCGAGCCGGTTGGTACGGCCGAAGGGAAACAATCAGCGGGATTGCACGAAAGGATGGTCTGCAAAATGGTTTACCGGGAAATCGAAAGACTTAAAGAACGCCCTTCTTTATTGGGGTATGGTTGTATGCGGCTGCCCACGGTGCCCGATTCAAACGGTACGGTAGATGAAGAAAAGGCGTATGCCTTGATTCACCGGGCTTTGGAAGCAGGTGTGAATTATTTTGACACGGCCTATTTGTACCATAACGGCCAAAGCGAAGCGGTGCTGGGCCGGGTGTTGCAGGGCGTAGACCGCCGGACCTACCGGCTGGCCACCAAATTGCCGGTGGGGATGGTCAAGACCCAGGAGGATGCGCTCCGCATCCTGGAAGAGCAGCTGGACCGGCTGCAGACGGATTACATCGACTTTTATTTGCTCCATGGCATTGGAAGGGAGCGGTGGGAAAACACCAAGGAGCTGGGATTGATTCCTTTGTTCGAACAATTGCAGCGGGAGGGGAAAATCCGCCATTTTGGCTTTTCTTTCCATGATAGTTACGAGGTGTTCGAGGAAATCCTGACCTACCGCCAGTGGGATTTCTGCCAGATTCAGCTCAATTACATGGACGTGGATTTTCAGGCGGGGCTAAAGGGCTGCCGCCTGGCGGAAAAGCTGGGGGTTCCGGTATTCGTGATGGAGCCGGTCAAAGGCGGATCCCTGGCGAATTTGCCGGAACATATTGCGGACCTGTTCCGCAGCGCCAATCCCAGCGTGACCCCCGCGTCTTGGGCTATGCGGTGGGCGGTTTCCGCGCCGGCGGTCAAGGTGGTGCTCAGCGGCATGACCGAGATGGCCCAGCTGGAAGACAATTTAAAGACCTTCGCGGCCGTCGAACCGCTGACAGCGGAGGATTACGCGGTGGTGGACCGGGTGGCGGGGGCGATCCGCGGGCTGGTCAAAAATGGTTGCACCGGCTGTGGGTACTGCATGCCATGCCCCTTCGGAGTGGATATTCCGCGTAATTTTTCCGTGTGGAACGAATACGCCATGTACCACAACGTACGGAATACCCGGCACATGTACCGTACGGTGCTGGGGGAGAGCCGGGCGGACCGCTGCAAAAAATGCGGCGCCTGCGAGTCCAAATGCCCGCAGTCCATTGCCATTCGCGCCGATTTGGAGCGGTTGCACCAGGAACTTCAGGCGGTGGAGTAATACAGCGCGGGAACGATTTTTCCATATGCTGAACTCCCTTGGGGGCGGCTTTGGGCCGCGTCGTAAAAAACAATCCCCTTCCCAAACAAGGAAGGGGATTGTTTTTTACTATTGCGCTGCCTTAAGCTGCTTTAACAGTTCCTGGTATTCAGCCTCCAGCGCCTCTTTTTCCGTTTGCCGCGCAAGGGAAAGTTTCGAAACGACAGCCGCCAGCCGCAGTTCCAGCACTTGTTTTGTCATATCGCTGTTTTTTGCTGGGCGTCGGGATATAGACTCGTATTCATCCAGCCCGCATTCCACTGTTTGCAGCCTTCCGTCCGCCATTAGCAAAAGGCGGCCGGCTACCGCGCGGATAAATTCCCTGTCGTGGGAGACAAGCAGTACGGTGCCCTCGTATTCGCGCAGCATCTGCTGCAGCGCTTCGATGGAGGGCAGATCCAAATAGTTGGTAGGCTCGTCTAACAGCAGGAGGTTAGAGGGGGAGGCAAACAGTTTTGCAAAGGACAGCTTAATCCGTTCCCCGCCGCTGAGTACCGAAGCGGTTTTTTTGACATCATCCTCCCGGAATAAAAGGCGGGCCAGCAGACTGCGGACGGTGCCTTCGCTTTGCACCGCGCCCTCCATGGCGTTTTCCAGCACGGTTTTGTGAAAATCCAACGCTTCAAAACCCTGGTAAAAGTACCCGATTTTCGCTTTGGGCGCCGGGCGGATAAACGGACTTCCCTGGGCGATGCGTCCTAGCAGGGTGGTTTTTCCGCAGCCGTTGCGGCCCATCAGCGCGGTTTTACTGCCCCGGGGAAGAAGAAAGTCTCCTTTTTTTAGCAGAATCCGGCTTCCGTACGAAAGCGTGACGCCTTCCGCCCGCAGCGCGATTTTACCCGCGGGCGGGTCGGTCAGGGTGAAGTCGAAGGCCGCGTTTTGCATCTGTTTGGGCTTTTCCTTCACTTCCAGGTGCTCCAGCCTGGATTTGACGGCGGCCGCGGACCGCTCCATATTTTTTTGCTTGACGTCGTAAGAGCGGGACGCCAGGAAATTGCGCAGCCGCGCTTCCCGGGGATCCAGGTTCCGGGGCGCGATGCCCACCGTGGCCGCCTTGTGCTTTTTCGCCTCGTAAATCCGGGTCAGCCGCTGCTTTTCCTCTTGGTAAAGCTCGTATTCCTTCCAGGCGCGGGACTCCCGCCGGGCGCGCTCTTGCTGGTAGAATGCAAAGCCGCCGTCGTAAAAAAAGATTTGGCCGTCCCGGATCTCCCATATGCGGTTACATAACCGTTCCAGCACGCTGCGGTCATGGCTGATGAGCAGAAAAGACGGCGCCTGCTCCATTTTATCGCAAAATAATCCAACGCCGTCGTAATCCAGGTTGCTGGTGGGTTCGTCGGCAAAAACCAGTTCCTGCAGGTTTTCGAATATCCTGGCCAGCTTTTTACGCGTTTCCTCGCCGCCGCTGACTGTCTGAGCACCCGCCCGCCCGGCAACGCCGAACTGGCCCAGCGATTGACGCCCCGCTTCCTGCGCGGGGGAGCCAAATTGTTGCAAATAGGAAATACCGCACAGCTGGCGTACCGTCCCTGTCTCCGGGGCCAGCGTCCCGCTGAGCAAATGGAGCAGGGTGGTTTTGCCGCTGCCGTTGGCTCCCACAATCCCAATGCGGTCCCCCGCGTAAACGCGCAGCTGCGGTACCTCTAAAATTTTGCGGTCCCCAAAATACTTGACAAGGCCGCTTCCTTCCAAAAGACATTTTGACATAAAAAAGACCCCCAATCAAAACCGAACGGTTTTGTGTTGGAGGCGGAAAGATGCAGAATCAACACGCCCGCTAAAACAACGGACAGATTGTTTTTCTGCCTAAAAATACAACGCGCAAAATGATCCGCCGACAACACAAAACAGAGCGCCCAAGCGCCCGATTTCCAAATATTGGAATGTGTGTCAGCGAATCAACATCTTCGTTTAAACCCGGTCCTTTCTTTGGTTTGTTATTAGGATACCACAACGCCCTCCTTTTTACAAGGGGCAGCCGCTTGTTGATAAAACGATAAAACTATGCTATGATAAAAAAATAAGCCTCAGGCCGTTATAGACCGCGCGCGTGCGTCTCCGAACGGGGCCGGCGCCGGTTTGCTGCTGCGGCGGATTTATAAAAAGCGGCCTAGCCTGCCGGGCGAGGGGGCCGCCGGTACCAGCGAATTTAACGCCCGGAGAAGTGGTGTGGACAATGGAATATCAATTTTCGGACCGTGTCGTCAATTTAAAGCCCTCCGCCATCCGGGAGATTTTAAAATATTCTTCCGACCCGGCAGTCATCCCTTTCTCGGCGGGGAACCCGGCGCCGGAGGCGTTTCCCACTCAGGCGATTGGGGAAATCTCTAGGCGGGTGCTGACCGAGGAACCGGTGGCCGCCCTGCAATACAGCGTGACCGAGGGCTATGCCCCGCTGCGGCAGACGCTGCGGGATTATATGAAGCAAAAGCACGGGGTCGGCAGGGAATTCGACGACGTGTTGATTACCTCCGGCGCGCAGCAGGTGATGGATTTGCTGACCAAATCTATGTGCAACGCCGGCGACACGGTGCTTTGCGAGGATCCCAGCTTTGTCGGTTCCCTCAACAGTTTCCGTTCGTACCAGGTCAAACTGACCGGTATTCCGATGGAAGAGGACGGCATGGATGTAGAGGCGCTGGAGCGGGCGCTGCAGACGGAGAAAAACGTCAAGTTTATTTATACGATTCCCAACTTTCAAAACCCTACGGGCATCACCATGAGCTTGGAAAAGCGGCGCAGGGTTTACGAACTGGCGGCTCGCTACCAGGTGCTGGTGCTGGAAGACAATCCTTACGGCGACTTGCGGTTTGCGGGGGAAGATCTGCCCAGCATGAAATCTTTCGACGAGGCGGGCGTGGTGGTATATGCCGGCACCTTCTCCAAGGTGATTTCGCCTGGAATGCGGGTGGGTTACGCGGTGGTGCCCAAAACCATCATGGCCAAAATGGTGGTTTGCAAACAGGGTGAGGACGTCCACTCCAACGTGTGGGCCCAGATGATTGCCAACGCGTTTATGACCCAGTACGATTACGAAGCCCATTTGAATGGATTAAAGGATATTTACCGCAAAAAAGCGACTTTGGCCATGGAGAACATGGACCGTTACCTGGTGCCCAAGATCGCTTACCGTCCTATCCAGGGCGGATTGTTCATCTGGTGCACCTTACCGGACGCGGTGGATATGCCCGCGTTCTGCAAAGAGGCGGTGCTGCGCAAAGTGGCGGTCGTGCCCGGCAGCGCGTTCCTGACGGACGAGTCGATACCCTGCCATGCCTTCCGCACCAATTTTTCCACACCGACTGACGACCAGCTGGTCCGCGGCATTCAAATCCTCGGCAAACTGGCGCAGGAAATGTGCTAATCTTCAGACAAAGGGGAACAGACGATATGTGCGAAACGGTTCAAGGGGAAACGCCCCGTAAAAAGATCATTTTCAGCGCCATTCAACCTAGCGGCACCATCACGCTGGGCAATTATTTGGGCGCGATTAAAAATTGGATTAGCCTGCAGGACGAATACCGCTGCGTATTCGCGCTGGCGGATTTGCACGCCATTACAGTACGGCAGGATCCGGCCAAGCTGCGCCACAACACGCTGGAAGCGTACGCGCTGCTGCTTGCCTGCGGCATCGATGTGGAAAAATCCATCTTTTTTGTGCAAAGCCATGTGCCGACCCATTCGCAGCTGGCTTGGGTGCTCAACTGTTACACCCAGTTCGGCGAACTTTCCCGCATGACCCAGTTTAAGGATAAATCCGCCAAAAACGCGGACAATGTCAACGCCGGCCTGTTTACCTACCCCTGCCTGATGGCGGCGGATATTTTGTTGTACCAGGCGGATTTGGTGCCGGTAGGCGCAGACCAAAAGCAGCACCTGGAGCTGGCGCGGAATATCGCGGGACGGTTTAACGGCATTTATGGGAACACTTTCACGGTGCCGGACGGTTATATTCCCAAGGCCGGCGCGCGGGTCATGAGTTTGCAGGAACCCACTAAAAAGATGAGCAAATCGGATGAAAACGCCAACGCCTGGGTGGCGGTGCTGGACCGGCCGGAGGACATTATGCGCAAGTTTAAGCGCGCCGTAACCGATTCCGAGGCGAAGATTTATGTGGGGGAAGGCAAGGAAGGGATCAACAATCTGGTTGCCATTTACGCTGCTGTTACTGGAAAAACGGACGAGGCCGTGGTAGCAGAGTTTGAGGGCAAGGGCTACGGCGAATTTAAAACCGCCGTGGGCGAAGCGGTAGTGGAAATGCTGCGTCCGATTCAGAAACGGTACAGCCAGCTGGTGTCGGATAAAGAGAGCTTGCAGCGCGCCTACCGCGCTGCGGCGGAAAAGGCGTACGCCATCTCCCGCAGAACACAGGATAAGGTGATGAAAAAGGTCGGTTTTTTGCAGCCTTGAATCACTGCTTGATATGACGATCAAAAAGGACGGTAAGGTTTTTCCTTACCGTCCTTTTTGTTATGGTATGTATTTCCGCACATGAAAGGCGGCGCCGGCGCTGGTACATAGGGTACGGCAACGCAAGATTTCTTCCGGCGGCATGGTATCCACAACCGTCATCACCACATGGGGAATAAACAGCGCGGCCTCCTTGGTAAACCGCAGGACAGCGGGAAGCGCATCAAGGCCATATTCCGAGTGGCAGCGCTGATCGTAGCTTTCCGGCGTGGCCCCGTTCAGGCTGATGGATAAGGTATTGACCAACCCGTCCAATTCCCGGGCGGTGGGCCGCCCGTTGATCAGGTCGGATAAGCCGTTGGTGTTGATGCGGATATCGATGGGATTGTTTGCCCGCACCTCCCGGCAGACAGCTTTGACGTCTTCCAGCCTGCAAAGGGGTTCTCCGAACCCGCAAAACACCAGTTCCTGGTAATCGTATAAATCCCGCCTGGATAAATCCGCCATGATTTCTTCCAGCGTCGGTTCCCTGTCGAGCCATAAATTTTTTTCGTCGCCCATACCGTCATGGTGGGTCCGAATGCAAAAATCGCAGCGGTTGGGGCAGCGGTTGGTTAAATTTAAGTAGAGCTTTTGGTTCAGCGCATAGGAGATTGTCATGAGTGCTACACCTTTCCTTGTGTTGTTCCGGGATGAATGCCGAATAGTGACGCGGTATTGCGCAGGTTGGCGCGGTACAGATCATCCAACTCCATTCCGCGCAGCGCGGCGATTTTCGCGGCGGTGTGGGCGATCATGCCGGAATCGCACCGCTTGCCGCGGCAGGGGACAGGGGCCATATAAGGCGCGTCGGTTTCCAATAAAATACGGTCCAACGGAAGCATTTGCGCGACCTTTGGAGGCGTCACCGCGTTTTTAAAGGTGACGGCCCCGCCCAGTCCGATGTAAAGGCCCAAGTCCAAAACCTCCCGCGCCATTTCCACGCTTCCGCTAAAGCAATGGACCACTCCGCGCGGGCGGAATTCCCGCAGTATTTCCAAAATGGGGCCGTGGGCTTCCCTGTCGTGCAGGATGACGGGCAAATTGAGTTCCGCCGCAAGGGCAAGCTGTTCGCGCAGGACCCTTTGCTGCACCGGGCGCGGGGTATCGTAATGAAAATCCAGCCCTATTTCCCCAATGGCTACGGCCTTAGGGTGGGATGCGAGATGCCGCAATGCCTCTAGATAACCGGGAGAGGCGGTTTCGGCATCGATGGGATGCACGCCGACCGCGGCCCAAACAAAATCGTGGCGTTCCGCCAATTCTACAGAAAAGCGGGCGCTTTCCAGCGTACTGGCGGCATTGATCACTCCGCAGACGTTTTGCGCGGACAACCCCGCCAGCACCGCTTCCCGGTCAGGGTCAAAGATCTTGTCGTCGTAATGGGCATGCGTATCAAATATGTAATTCATCGGGCTTCCTCCGGCAAAAATGTGGGCGGCCTATCGTCCGCCCACATCCCTTGTTATCTTTTTGGTACCATCAGCGCAGCCGGCCGCCCACGGGCAGGCCGTCGGCGAACAGGACCTCGATGCCGCCTTCTGGCGTATCGGCCGCCAGCAGCATACCGTTGCTTTCAACACCGCACAGAACGGCTGGCGCCAAGTTGGCGATGACCACCACGTTGTGCCCTATCAAATCCTCCGGCTTGTAAAACTGGGCAATGCCGGAAACGACAGTCCGCTCTCCGGTTCCGTCTTGTAATGTCAATTTGAGCAGTTTTTTGGCCCGCTTGACCGGTTCGCAGGCCGCCACCTTGGCCACCCGGAGTTCGACCTTCTGAAAATCGCCAATGGTTATTTGCGCCATTGGCTCCTCTTTCTTTTCTGGAACGGCGGGGGCGGGTTTATGGGGCAGCAGCTCGTTAAGCGCCGCAATTTCTTTTTCTACATCGATGCGCGGGAACAAAATTTCGCCCTTCTGAAGCGCCGCGCCGGCGGGCAAAAGCCCCCAAGAACCGGCGGCATCCCAGGTTGCCAGCTCGCCTTCAACGCCGATTTGCGCCTGGATTTTCGGCGCGGTTTCGGGCAGGAAGGGGGCAATCAGAATAGAGATAATGCGCAAACTTTCCGCCAGATGGTACAAGACCGTGGCCAATCGGGCTTTTTTGGATTCGTCCTTGCCCAATGCCCAAGGCGCGGTTTCGTCGATATATTTATTGGTGCGGGCAACCAGCCGCCAAATGTCGGCCAAGGCGGCGGAGAACTGGTACTTGTCCATGCTTTCCTCCACCTTTGCTTTCAGCGCGGAGGCCATTTCCACCAGATTATCATCCACCGGGTCGTGTTCCCGTTCCGCGGGCAGCACGCCGCCAAAATATTTTTGCGCCATAGCCCCCGTGCGGGAAAGCAGATTGCCCAGATCGTTGGCCAGATCGGAATTGATCCGGCCGATGAGCGCTTCGTTGGTAAAAGTGCCGTCCGACCCAAAGGGGATTTCCCGCAGCAGGAAATAACGGATGGCGTCTACGCCGTATCGCTCGCACAGAATAACCGGATCTACCACGTTTCCTTTGGATTTGGACATTTTACTTCCGTCGCCGAACAGCAGCCACCCGTGGCCGTAAACCTGTTTAGGCAGGGGCAAATCGAGCGCCATGAGCATGGCGGGCCAGATGATGGTATGGAACCGCACGATTTCCTTGCCGACAAAATGGACGTCAGCCGGCCAGTAGTTGCGGTAGTCGCTGTCGTCCGCCGAGCCATAGCCCAAAGCGGTGATATAGTTGGTCAGCGCGTCCAGCCAAACATATACCACATGCTTGGGGTCAAAGGGTACCGGAATACCCCAGCTGATACTGGTGCGGGTTACGCAAAGGTAGTCAAGCCCCGCTTTGATGAACTGGATCATCTCGTTCTTGCGGCTTTCCGGCTGAATGAAATGAGGATCCTTTTCGTAAAGATCCAGCAGCTTGTCCGCATATTTGGAAAGGCGGAAGAAGTAGGCTTCCTCCTCGCCCCATTTGACCTCGCGCCCGCAGTCGGGGCACTTGCCATCCGCCAGCTGGGTTTCGGTCCAAAAGGCCTCGCAGGGGGTGCAGTACCAGCCCTCGTATTTTCCTTTGTAGATTTCGCCCCGGTCGTACAGCTCCTGGAAGATTTTTTGAACCCCGGCAACATGGTAATCGTCTGTGGTGCGGATAAACCGGTCGTTCGAGATATTTAACAGCTTCCACAGCTTTTGAAAGTTTGCCACAATACCGTCTACGTATTCTTTGGGGGTCACGCCTGCTTCGGCTGCCTTTGTTTCAATTTTTTGGCCGTGTTCGTCTGTCCCGGTCAAAAACATCACGTCGTAGCCCTGCATCCGCTTGTACCGCGCGATGGCGTCGGTTGCCACGGTGCAATAGCTGTGGCCGATATGCGCGTTGCCGGACGGATAGTAAATTGGGGTAGTAATATAAAAGGTGTCCTTTTTCATCAGAATGTCAAACCTTTCCTATGTTCTGGGCAGCCTTGCCGCCGCAGGATGGTATCTTCATTATTATACCATTTTTGGCTCTGAATTCAACCAAAACGGCAAAACTTTCAAAAAACAAAAAAGCCCCCGGCAGCCGGCAGGCCGCTGGGGGCTCCTATTGTTTCAGCTCCCCGGCCGTTCGGTTACAGAATGCTGAGCAGGACGGAAAGAATCATCAGCAAAGCACACCCGCCCGCCACAAGGCGAATGGTCCAATCCCGTTTGGAAACGCGCTTCTTCCCGGCGGCTTTTTTCTTGCCGTTTGCCATGTTATACCGCCTTTCCGCGCCGGCAACCGGCGCCGCTGTTATGCGTATTATTTTAGCGCCCCACAATGTGGAATGCAAGGGGAAGAAGATTGTTTTTATTTTTGATAGACATACTGGGGATCAAGCATGTACAGGGCGACCAGATACAGGTCGGTGGAATCCGCCACGCCGTCCCCATTGCAGTCGGCCGCCGTCTTCTGGATGGAATTGAGCGGCGCGAGCCCCAGAATAGCTTCGGTTAACCGGTTTGCGTCCGCCCGGTTGACCACGCCGTTGCCGTCCAGATCGCAGGGAACCAGCACCGTCAGCTGATCCACAACGCCCCAACTGTTTAAAAGCTGGACGACGCAGCCGGTACCGGCGCGTCCCGTGGTGATTTCCGTGCCGTTTTGGTCAAGGAAGCGCAGCGTCCCATAAAACTGAAAAGATTGTTCCAGTGTGGAAAGAAGGGTATCCCGGCCGGACACGGTAACAATTCCCAGCTCCCGGTCAATGGGCAGCCGTTCGCTTTGCAGGCTTTCGGCGTCCCCAGCATGTTCCGATACCAAAACTGCCAGCGTAGCCTGGCTGCCCGCATATGTGGTTACAAGGGCAGCCCGCCCCGGCTTAACGCCCCGAACCAGATTGCCAACAACGGATATGGCCGGATTTCCGTCGCTTGTAAAGGAGAGCGGAATAGGGTCGCCCTGCGCTGGAAGGTACTGGCAGCGAATCTCCCTGGACTGGCCGACGGCAAAGACCGCGGCACCGCCCAGCTCCCGCCACACGCCGTTTTCCTCCCAGTAAAAAGCAAAGCGGGGAAGGGGTGCTTCCTCCGCTTTTACCGGAGGGGATAAGCATAGCAATACCGCCAGCAGAAGGATGGCGGCTGCGCGGAAAGAATCTTTTTTCATCCGATCACCTATTCTGCGTGATATGAGAATATTTTATCAGAAAAATATTCTCGCTGCAGAATTTGTGATTAATATCAACAAAGCCCCGGCGCCTTTCTGGACGCCGGGGCTTTATATAGCATTATGCATGCCGTTTCGATTTCTTTTTCGCGGCGGGAGACAACAGCTCGCTGACACGGCAAGCATAAGCAATATCCTCGAAGGGAAGCATCAAAGGTTTAAAATCCTCGCCCAGCAGGCCGCGCAGCAGCTCGTTGGTGAAGTCGGGATTTAAAGGGAGGAGCGGACCCAATAGGTAGGTGGCATAAAAGTGGTTGATGCGGACGCCCTCGAAAGGCGTTTCGGGATTTAGGCCGGAACCTACCGACATGGTCAGAAAAGGATGTTCCACCGTGCCGTAGCTGTGGCTGAGCTGGTTTTTAAAACCGGTAACCTGCAGGTCGCCGTAGTCGCCAACGCACAGCTCGTTGTAGCGGAGCCTTTCGAACCGCTCGGCGTGGTAGCCGAACATCCCCAGCGCCTGGATTTTTGTGCCGTTTTCCTGCTGAATATATTGTCCAAATAGCTCGAATGCGTTGCCGGTGGCCAAGGTGACGCCGTCTTCCTCCATCCTACGGGCAAAGGATTCCCCGTAAGGCAGCAGCTTTTCCAGCTGCCATTCCTGCTGCCGCTCGGTGCAGGGGCCGATCAGCAGAATGTCCACATCCCCCCGGACAAAAGCAGGAACGTCGTCCAGGTGGGTTTCCACCACTTCCACCGTACAGGAGCAGGCGGACAGCTTCTTTTTTAGGTACAGCAGATTGCCGCGGTCACCATAAAGGTTGTTGAATTCGGGGTACAAGACTTCGATCACAATCTTTCTCACGTCGCGTCTGCCTCCTGCACCAGCGCCTGCCGGACCGCCTTGGCGATGGGCATGGCGTAAAGTTCAAAATAAACGACCACGGTGCCGTCCCCCGCAATGTCCTGGCAAAGCCGCTGCTTAAGCGTTTCGTAGCTTTGGTACAGCACGATTTTTTCGGGGCTGACACCGGCAAGCACCAGGCGGAGCCCTACGTCGTAACAGCGGGAACCGCCGACAACCACCCTGCGGACACTCGGGTCGGCCAGCGGCTCAAAATCGGTATCATACAGCCAGGAGATATCCTCGTGCCCGTGAACCCGGTCTTTGGAATCGGTGACAATCAGCACCACGTCTTTGTTTCCGGCCAAGTGGCTTAAATAGGCAAGGCTTTGAGAGCCGGAGATGGGGTTCTGGTTTTTAAAAAGCATCGTCACCACGCGGCTTTTTCCGGCCTGTTCGGCTTCGAACCGGCCCATGGTTGCGGAAAAAGAGCGGACGCCTTCGGCAATTTGTTGCAGCGTAATCCCCGCCATGCGGCAAACCGCCGCGGCCGCGGTGACATTAAACACATTGAACAGGTTGCCCTCCGCAAAGGGGAGAGAGACTTCGACGCCGTCCTTGTCATGAAAAATAAAGGCTCCGGCGCCATAGTCCACGCCGTCCGCATAGTAATCCGCCGGGGGCAGCTGGAACCCGCAGCCGCAATGCGGCCGGCCGATGTGATGGTAATGATAAAAATCGTAATGCAGAGGGCGGTGGCACTGGGGGCAGCTCATGGCGTCGCATACATTGTTGACACAGGTTTCGGTGCTCTGCCCGGTGCGGTCCACCGCAAAAAAGACACGCTTGTTGGTCTGCGCACCCAGCATGCCGGAGATGGCGTCGTTTCCGTTTAACAGCAGGGTGGTATTCTGCGGCAGGTATTTTTCGATCTTGTCAAAGATAAATTCGCTGTGGCCGTTGCGCTTGATGGAATCCCGAAACAGGTTGGTGCACAGGATATAGGTCGGGACAAGGCGCGGATAGATAAATTGGGAGGAGCGTTCGTCCACCTCCAGTACCACGGCATCCGCCCGGACCCGTCCGCTCAGGGCCGCGCCCGAAGCAAGCGCGGTGACCAGGCCGGGGGCCATGTTGGAACCCTTGGCATTGTTGACCACCCGCAGCCCAGCGGTGCGCAGCAGGTGGGACACCAGGTTGGAGGTGCTGGTTTTACCGTTGGTGCCGGTGACGCAAATAACCAGATCCGGCAGCTGGAACCGGCTAAGCGCGTCGGGACAAATCTTTAGCATTACATCCCCCGGCTTGTTGGTTCCGCGGCCGATGACTACCCGAAGCGCCCATTCGAGCGCCTTGCCGATCAGCAGCGCAAGGAAAAATCGAAACTTGCCCACTGTTATGACCATCCTTTCGTTGTGGCCGGAATGTTCTGCCCGTTTTAGGTTATAGGAAGCAAGAACCAGCAGATCATTCCGATTGAAAGAAAATATTCGACATTCTTCCAAACTTCTACAGCCTTTTTTATGGAGCCAATCCCCAGCGGCAGGCCGCCGGCGTTAAGAGATACCGATTGTAAATCGTTTTTATTCTAATAGCTGCGGAACGCGATGTCAACCAAATCCTGGGGGAAGGGAAGGGCGCGCCGTTCACAAGGATGTAATAAAAGGTTGCTATCTTATAATAATACCGGTAAAATAGAAGCACAAAGGCAAGCTGGGGAATGTCCCCCGGCCTTGCGCGAAGGGAAGGGGCATAACTTGAAACAGCGGCAATATCCCCAGGCGGCGGTGTCCCGCAAGGCGGAAGAAAGCCTGCGGGCGGGGCATCCCTGGATTTACGATACCGAGATCCGGCAACTGACGGGGGAACCGGCCGACGGCGGGCTGGTCGATGCGGTCAGTGTGCGCGGCCGGTATTTGGGGACTGGATTCTACAATTCCCGGTCCAAAATCCGGATTCGTGTGATGACCACCAGCGCCAACGACCGGTTTGACGACGCTTTTTACGAACGCAGGCTGCGCTATGCCTGGGAATACCGCAAAACGGTAATGGCGCCGCAGGAGCTTTCTTGCTGCCGGCTGGTGTTTGGGGAGGCGGACCGTTTTCCTGGGCTGACGGTGGACCGGTTTGGGGAAATCCTGGTCACCCAGACGCTATCCTTAGGAATCGAGCGGGTGAAAGACCGGCTGTTCCCGCTGCTGGTAAAAATCCTGCGGGAGGACGGGCAGAAGATTACCGGCATTTATGAACGCAACGACGTGGCGATTCGGGAACGAGAGGGAATGGAACAGAACAAGGGGTTTTACGCGCTGCCCGGCGAGGATGTTCCGGCTTTTACCCAGACCGAAATCGTGGAAAACAAGGTCCGGTACGGCGTGGACTTTGCCGAAGGGCAAAAGACCGGTTTTTTCCTGGATCAAAAGTACAACCGCCAGGCGGTTGCCAGAATCAGCGCCGGTAAACGGGTGCTGGATTGCTTTACCCATACCGGATCCTTTGCCTTGAACGCCGCCATGGGCGGCGCTGTGTTGGTAGACGCGGTGGACATATCGTCTGCGGCGGTAGAGCTTGCACGGGCAAACGCCGCCCGCAACGGTTTGCAGGAGCGGGTACATGTCCGGGAGGCCAATGTGTTCGACCTGCTGCCCACGTTGGCAGAACGCGGCGGGGAAGGGTACGGACTGGTTATTTTGGATCCGCCCGCGTTTACCAAGTCCCGCCAAACGGTAGAAAGCGCCATGCGCGGGTATAAGGAGATTAATTTGCGGGCTATGAAGCTGCTTCCCCGGGGCGGGTACCTTGCCACCTGTTCCTGTTCGCATTTCATGACCGAACCGCTTTTTTGCCAGATGCTGCGCGCCGCGGCACAGGACGCGGAAGTTTCCCTGCGGCAGATCGAGGCCCGCCAGCAGGCCCCCGATCATCCCATCGATTGGGCGGTGCCTGAAACCAACTATCTGAAATTCTATCTTTTCCAAATTGTATAAAATTAGCCGTATGCCAAACAATGTGGAAAAAAGCCCAGCGCAAGAAAGGGCGTGTGGAACATGCAGCCTGTACCGCTTCGGTGCCCCGTGTGCGGGCAGCCGCTCCATTTGGAACAAAAATGCGCCCAATGCGGCGCGGGGCATAGCTTTGACCGCGGGGCAAACGGCTATTTGAACCTGCTGCTGCCTCAAAAAAAGCACAGCGCAAACCCGGGAGACGACCCGCAGAGCCTGCGGGCGCGCCGCGCGTTTTTGGAGGCGGGGCATTATCGGTGTTTGTCTGACGAAATCAACCGCACCGCCGTCCGGCTTCTGCGGGGGCAAACGGAGCCCCTGATCGCCGACTGCTGCTGCGGAGAAGGGTACTATACCCGCAGGCTGTACGACTGCCTATCCAAGCTGGGGAGCGCGCCGCGGATGGTGGGGTTCGATATTTCCAAGCACGGGGTGCGGATGGCCGCTTGCCGCACCAGCCCGATTCAGTTTGTGGCTGCCAGTGTATTTGACATTCCGCTGGCGGACCGGTCGGTGGATTTGGCGGTCCATGCTTTCGCGCCTTTCTGCGATGCGGAAGTCAGCCGGGTTTTGCGCCCGGGCGGCTGGCTGCTGTCGGTGGTGCCCGGCAGGCGGCATTTGTATGGGCTAAAACAGGCGCTGTACGATACGCCGTATGAAAACGACGGTCAGGGTGTAAAGACGGCGTTGCGCAGGGTGGACCAAACAAAAACTGCCGGTTTGCTGACCTTGACCGACCGTGTGGAAATTGCCCGGCTGTTCCAGATGACGCCTTATTCTTTCCGATGTGGGCAGGAAGCGGCACGGCAGCTGCTGGCGCGGGAAACGCTCTGTACGGAAATTGAATTTATCCTGGATATCTATCAAAAATAAAGGGGGCGGGCGCATGGCAAGCAAAAAAAGCGAAGCGCTGCGGCGGGCAATCCAGCGGGCAAAGCCGGTGTTTTCCGGCGGCACCATCGAGGAACAGCGAAAAGGTCTTGCCTTGCTGAGCAAAGTAAGGCCATTGCCCAAAGGGCTGACCATCAACCGGGATGAAAAAAGCCCGGTGCGCAGCGAATGGGTGCGGCCCGCCGGTGCGCCGGACGAGATTGCGCTGCTCTACCTGCACGGCGGGGCCTATTGCTCCGGCGGTTTGCAGTACAGCCGGGCTCTTGCCGCGTCCATTGCCAAGGCGACAGGGCTAAACACTTACTACTGCGCTTACCGCCTTGCGCCGGAATACCCTTTTCCGGCGGCGCTGGAAGATGCGCTGGCCGCGTATTTTTATATGTGCGACCTGGGGCTTGCGTCCCGGCGCATCGGCCTGATCGGCGACTCCGCCGGCGGCGGGCTGTCGCTCGCCACGGTGCTGGCGCTGCGGGAAAAAGGGCAGCGGGTGCCGGGGGCGGTGGTGTGCCTTTCCCCGTGGGCGGATCTGTCCGAAATCGGCGCCTCCGAACTGGTTTCCGAATCGGAGGATCCCATTCTGCGGACCGACAGCCTGACCGAATGCGCCGGCTTTTACGGCGGGGCAGATTTGAGAAATCCGTTGATTTCCCCCGTGTTCGGGACCTATGACGAGTCGTTCCCGCCTACGTTAATCCATGCGGGCACAAAAGAGATTTTGCTGCGGGACGCGGTTAAGGTAGCCCGGCGGATGGAAGAACAAGGGGCGCCTGTGACGATGGAGGTCTTCGAAGGCATGTGGCATGTCTGGCATTTGTTCAACGTGCCGGAATCAGAGGAAGCGATGGAAAAGATCAGCGCCTTTTTCCATAGGACGCTCGGCGTGCCGGCGGGGGATCCCGCCGTTCGGCCATGAGCGCGGTCCGCGGCCGCGGAGGCGCTTGGTACCGCCTGGACAACGCGGCAAAAATTTACCCCGCTATCAACAACGCCCAGTGGTCCTCCAATTTCCGCATCTCGGTCACGCTGACCCAAAAGGTCGACCCGCCCGCGCTGCAGCGGGCGCTGGACCGTGTGACCAAGCGGTTCCCCAACTTCCGTCTCAGGCTACGCCGTGGTTTTTTTTGGTATTACCTGGATTACAACCCCAACCGGGCGTACGTGCAGGAGGATGTGTCAAATCCCTGCGGCAAACTGGGCCGGAAAGAGGAAGGCAGCCAGCTCTTCCGGGTCCGCTGTTTTGAGAGAAGGATTGCGGTGGAGGTTTTCCACGTGGTTTGCGACGGTACCGGCTTGCTGTCTTTTATCAAAACGCTGACCGCCGAATATCTTGCGGAGGTATACGGCGTCACGGTTTCCAAAACCGACGGCGTCCTGGATTGCGGCGCGCCGTCCGATCCGGAGGAGATGGAGGACGCTTTCCGGCGCTACGCCGCCTTCCGGGCGCTGAAGGACCGCAAGGAAGCGCGCGCCTACCACTTTCGCGGCACCCCGATTCCCCGGCAGGAAATCCGGATTATCACCGGGCTGATCCCGCGCAAGGCGCTTTCTGCCAAGGCCGCGTCTTACGGCGTGACGGTCACCGAATTTTTGGCCGCCGTGCTGCTGCAAAGCTATGCGGATCTTCAAAACGCGGGCGCCGGCCGGCTGGAACTGCCCGTGAAGGTTAGTGTGCCGGTCAACATGCGCCAATATTACCCTTCCAGAACGCTTCGGAATTTTTCCCTGTTTTTAAACCCTGGTATCGAGCCCAAATACGGCGCATATACGCTGGAGGAAATCGTAGACGAAGTCCATCATTTTATGCGGATGAACCTGAAGGAAAAATACCTGAATGCCGTCATGTGCAAAAACCTGAGCACGGAACTTAATCCTGTAATGCGGGTGGTGCCGCTGTTCCTTAAAAACATTAGCCTAATCGCAGCGTTCCGGCTTTATGGCGAAAGCCGGTATTCCAGCACTCTGTCAAATCTTGGGGTGATACGCGTTCCGCCGGAAATGGAACCTTACGTCGAGCGGTTCGACTTTATGCTGGGAACCCCGCGGTATAATACCGGCGTCGCCGGAGCGGCCTGTTTTCGGGATACGGTCAGCCTGACCTTTACCCGCAACATCGAGGAAGCGGATGTCGAGCGCCGCTTTTTTACCGCTTTGGTCAAGCTGGGGATCCCGGTGCAAGTGGAAAGCAACTTGGGTTGAACGTTGGAAAGGAGGCAATCCCTGTGTCCTATTGCGTGAATTGCGGCGTGGAACTGAGGCAGTCGGAAAAACAATGCCCGCTTTGCGGGACAGCGGTGTACAATCCCAACCGGCCGGAGGAAGCCCTCCGCGCGGAGCCGGCCTATCCGTTGCGCCGCGAGACAATTGACCTGAAGCGAAAAAAGCAGATGACCCTTCTGCTTGCCACGGTCATTATGGCGCTGCCCGCGGCGGTGACGCTGGCGGTAGACTATGTAATCAACCGCAGTTTTTCCTGGTCGCTTTACGTGACCGGCTCGGTGGCGGCCTTTTGGGTGCTTATTTTGGTACCGTTTTTTTTGCCCCGTACTTCGGAGCTTCTCTGCCTGGCGCTGGACTATTTGGCGGTCAACGGACTGCTTTATTTGGTTTACCGGGTGTCCGGAACCGCCGTGCCGTGGTTCCGCACTTTGGGCGCCCCGCTGGCCGCCGCGCTGGCGCT
>CABQAC010000009.1 GCA_902462035.1 uncultured Eubacteriales bacterium | reverse complement strand
TGCATCCGGACAATGGGGCTGCCGGTCCCGCTTCCTACGGCCTGACCGATTCCATGGGCCGTATGCACGGCGACGCCCAGTTCGCGGGTTCTTCCTCGGTGCCCGCCCACGTGGAAATGATGGGCCTCATCGGCATGGGCAACAACCCCATGGTCGGCGCGACGGTCGCGTGTGCCGTGGCTGTGAGCGAAGCACGGATCTAAGGCTTAAATACAAAGGGTTAAAAGGCTTCCGATTTTATAATCGGAAGCCTTTTTATCTATACAAATTATATTGCGGCGCAATTTTATTTGATGTACCCGTGCCGGTATGATATGATAAAACATAGGATGGCTGGTATAGCCCGGCTTCTGCTACAGCGGAACATGAAAAGAAAGGATGTTTGCTTCGAATGCCCAACACACCGGTATCTTTGCGCCCTGCCGTACCGGGGGACGAAAAGAATATTGTGGCGCTGATCCGCCGTATTGCGGAATACGAAAAACTGGAAGACCAGGTGGAAGTTACGCCGGAGCTGGTTCGCCGGTATTTGTTTGAGGAAAAGCTGATTTTCTGCTTAATGGCAGAACACGGCGGCAAGGCGGTGGGGTACGCGCTTTATTTTTTTAATTATTCCACCTTTACCGGCAAGCCGGGGCTGTATTTAGAGGACTTGTTCTTTTTGCCCGAATACCGGGGACTGGGCGGCGGCACGGCCTGTTTCCGGGCGTTGGCCAAGATTGCGGCGGACAAGGGCTGCGGCCGGATGGAATGGTCCTGCCTGGACTGGAATGAACCGGCCCGGCAGTTTTACAAAGCCATGGGCGCGGAACCCATGGAGGAATGGACGGTATTCCGCCTGAACGAGGCGCAAATCCGCCGCGTGGCGGAAGAATAAGCGCGGTAAAGCAAAAACCGCAAAATCGCGGCCGAATATGTCGATTCATCTAGAAAGGGGAATTTGCATGATGACATCCCTGCGCCTGCTGGAACACATGCACATTTTTGCGCCGGGCGAATATTTTCCGGCGTGCCACGCTTCTACCATCGAGCGGCTGCCGGACGGTTCGATGTGTGCCGCCTGGTTTGCCGGGACCAGGGAACAGGCGGACGATGTGGCGATTTATACCGCGCGCCTGGAAAACGGTGTATGGACCGTGCCCTGCCTGGCCGCGGATTTCCCCGGCGTTCCGTGCTGGAACCCGGTTCTGTTTTATAATGGGGAGGCGCTGCTCCTTTTTTTTAAAGCGGGAAAAGTAATCCCCCAATGGCGGACTTTTTTGGCGGAGTCCCGGGACGGCGGCCGCACCTGGACCGCGCCGGCGGAGCTGGTCAGAGGCGATGTGGGAGGCCGTGGACCGGTAAAAAACAAACCCATCCGGCTGGCGGACGGCAGGATTTTGGCCCCTGCTTCCATAGAAACGGCAGAGGAATGGTACTGTTTTGCCGACCTGTCGCAGGATAATGGAAAAACCTGGTCCAAGAGCGCGCCGGTACCCATGGACCGGGAAAAACGGACGGGGTTGGGGGTGATCCAGCCCACTTTGTGGCAGAATCCGGACGGCGTAATCCATATGCTGATGCGCAGCACCGAAGGGTGCTTGTACCACAGCCGTTCCCGGGATGGAACGGCCTGGTCGGCGGCGGAAAAGACCGATATTCCGAACAATAACAGCGGGATGGATTTGGATATGCTGCCCGGCGGCAGACTTGCGTTGGCGTATAATCCAATCGCGGGCAACTGGGCGGGTAGAAACATAGTGGAACTTGCCATCTCGGACGACGGCGGCAAAACCTTTTACACCGGCGCCGTACTCGAAAACGAACCGCCATGCGGCACAAAAGCACCGGAATTTTCCTACCCAGCGGTCGTCGCCCGGGGAACAGATTTGTATGTGACCTATACGTACAAGCGGAAGACCATCAGCTACTGGCATTTCGCCGTTTGATGCGGCGGGCTTTGTTAAAAACAGAAAAGAGAAAATTTGCCCGCGGCCATAAAAAGGGGGCGGTCTGCGGGGAAGGGGGGACAGAAGGATGCGAGATTTTCCAAACGGCGTGTGGCCGACCATGATTACCCCGTTTTTGGAATCCGGCCAAATCGATTACGGCGCGGTGGAAGAATTGGTGGAATGGTACCGCTCACAGGGGGTGGACGGGCTGTTTGCCGCCTGCCAGTCCAGCGAGATTTTTTATCTCTCCCTGCGGGAACGCGCCGAATTGGTGCGTTTTATAAAACGGAAAGCAAGGGAGCTTCCGGTTATTGCCTCCGGCCATATTTCCAATGATATGGATGACCAGGTGCGGGAACTGAACGCCATGGCGGAAGCTGGGGCGGACGCGGTGGTCCTGATCTCTAACCGGCTGGCAGGGCCGGGGGAAACCGACGAAGTTTTCCTGCGCAGGCTGCAGCGTGTGATGGACGGCCTGCCCCGGGAGCTTCCGCTGGGATTTTACGAGTGCCCTTACCCATATAAACGGCTGCTGACGCCCGAAGTGGTGCGTTTTTGCGCAGCGTCCGGCCGGTTTGCTTTTTTGAAGGACACCAGCTGCGCTATGGCGGACATCCGGACAAAGCTGGACCTTGCCGCCGGAAGCCCGCTGAAGCTGTATAATGCCAACACCGCCACATTGCTGGACAGCTTAAACGCCGGGGCGGCGGGATACAGCGGGGTCATGGCAAACGTACAGCCCAGCCTGTATGTTTGGCTGGTCCGGCATTATCAAGCAGAGCCTGAAAAAGCGCGGGTGGTGCAGAATATCCTGACCGCCTGTTCGTGGCTCGAATTCAAGCATTACCCGGACTGCGCCAAGGGCTTTTTGCGGCTTTCGGGCCTGTCTATGAAAACCGGGTCCCGCACGAACCCGGGATACCGGCTGAGCGATACCGAGTGGGACGAACTGCGGCAGCTGGGCGAACTGACCGGCGGCGTGCGGCGGTGGCTCGCAGGGGAAACGCATAAGGAGCAATCCCTTTAAATCTGTTAGGCGCGGCCGTCTCCCGCCGGGGCGGCAAAAGAATAAAATAAGGAAAACACCGCCGGGGGCAGCGCCGCCCCGGCGGTGTTTAGTTCTGGTGAATATTAGGAGTGCGGAGTGCGTGCCCGGTTTAAAGGGCCGTCCCCCTTTTTGGCAGGAACAAGCGGGACATATCTACCCCTTCCAGCTGAAGCAATTTCGCTTTTATACCGACCCCGGCCGCGTAGCCGGTCAAACTGCCGTTTGCCCCCACGACCCGGTGGCACGGAATGATGATCGAAATGGGATTGTGGCCGACGGCGCCGCCTACCGCCTGGCTGGACATATTAGGCCGGCACATTTTCGCCGCTATTTTTTGCGCGATGGCGCCGTAAGTTATCACTTCGCCATATGGGATTTGGCATAGGATTTCCCAAACGTTTTGGCGAAACGCTCCGCCGGCCGGG
This sequence comes from uncultured Eubacteriales bacterium, assembly GCA_902462035.1. GTDB lineage: Bacteria > Bacillota > Clostridia > Oscillospirales > Acutalibacteraceae > CABQAC01. The sequence goes on along the minus strand of CABQAC010000009.1, from coordinate 16,368 downwards.
GCAAGCGGCAATTCTGAAACAGCGGGCCGTTCGCCGGAGAAATACCGGGTTAACCATCTTTTCACGTCCTGGAACAGGGGGAGGTCATGCTGCTCCGCCATCTGCCCCAGCATGGATTGACCGTGGTATTTTTGCCCCGCAATCCATAAACCGGTCAGGCTATGGCCGTCGGAAGCCAGCGTAATAAGGCCGACAGGGGACGGGACCGCTGTGGAATAAAACAACGCAAGCCCTCCTTAACCCAGTGGTGTTTGCAAAAAGAAAACACAGGAAAGCCCCCATGTGATTGATTCGGCGGGAAGAGATGTTCCGGGCGGCTTTATCCGTTTTTCTGGGTGCGCAGGATTCTAAACAATTCCGCCAGCTTGGGCGGTTTGCCGTACAGCAGCACGCCGATTTTGTAGATGGCGGCGGATAGGTACCCGACCCCGATGGTGGAAGCGACCAGGATGACCACCGAGACGATAATTTCGACAGGCGCGACGTCGCTCATAGCGATCCGCACAAACATGGCCATGGGGGAGGTAAAGGGAATGTAGGAACAGACCACCATCAGGGGCGAATCCACGTTGCCCGAAGCCATAGAGGTCATCACCACAAGGAAGGCGATGATGAACAAAAAGGTGATGGGCATGGTGGAAACATTGAGATCCTCCGACCGGGAGGCCAGCGAACCCAGCGCGCCGTACAGGAAGGAATAGATAAAATACCCCAGTACAAAAAACAACACGGTGTACAGCATGATGGGAAGCGGCATGTTGAAGATGGACTGGACGATAGCGTTATCACCCCAATAGCTGGCGTTGATGTTGTAGAAAACAAACGCCGATCCAAGCAGCACCACCATTTGGGTCAATCCCGCCAGGCCCGAGCCCAGCACCTTACCGAACATCAGGTTGGTGGGCTTTGCCGCCGTGATGAGCATCTCCATGGCGCGGGAGCTTTTTTCGGCCGCCACGCTCATGGCCACAAATTGGCCGTACAGAACAATGGCCATATACAGCAGGAAAATTAAAATATAGGTATAAAAAAAGTTCTGCATTTGGTTGATGCCGGTGGAGACGACCGCCCCGGTAACCTGCGCGTTTAGGATGGAGGAAGCGTCGGCGGCGGTCAGGCCCAGTTTTTCCATGGTGTCGGTTTGGTATTTGGCGGTCAGCACCTGACCGATGATGGCCTGGTTTGTGTCGTACATCGACACATTTTTGACCAAATAAGTATAGGACGTGGGGGATTCCAGCAGAATGGCGGACGCGTATTCGCCGGCGTCCACCTTTTGCGTTAAGTCCTCCTGGGACAGCTCGGTGATTTCAAACCGGTATTCCGGCATGGCGTTTTCCAGCATAGCGCGGGTTTCCTCCGCGCCGCCCGCTGGTCCGGCGTTCAGGGCGATGACCGCCTTTTGGCCGGGGTCAGCAGGGCCGGGGTCTGCGGAGCCGGGCTCCGAATTGCCCGCGGTAAAGCGTGGAAAGAACAGCACCACGCCCATGACGGCTACCAGCACGGCGGTCAGCACGATGAACAGCTTGGTTTTGGCGTAATTGCCGTATTCAAACTTCAGGATACTCCAGAATTGTTTCATTTCAATACCGCGCCTTTCCAGTTAAAATAAGGGCCGGTCAGGCCTTTTCCTCCGTATACTGGACGAAGATGTCGTTCAGGGAAGGTTCGTAAACCTTGACCTCGTCCACATCGAAACCGCTCCCCGCGATGCTGCGCAGCAGGGCGGCTTTGCTGTCCTCTTGGTCTAAATGGACGGAGAGGACGTTGCCGCGGCATTCCGCGCTGCGGACCACCTGGGGCAGCTGGCCGCGCAGATGGGCGGCCAGCTGTTCCGCCTGGGTGGAGGAGATGAGAATCCGGGTGCGGTCGTAGCTGCGCTTGATGTCCCGAATATTGCCGGAAAGCACCAGGTTGCCGCCGTTCAGGATGGCAATTTGGTCGCAGAATTCTTCCACATAGTTCATCTGGTGGCTGGAAAACAGCACGATTTTGCCAGCCGCAATCAATTCTTTGACAATATCCTTAAGCAGCATGGCGTTGACCGGATCCAGGCCGGAAAAGGGCTCGTCCAAAATCACGATTTCGGGATCCGCAATCAGGGTAGCGACAAGCTGAATTTTTTGCTGGTTGCCTTTGGAGAGGGTATCCAGCTTTTTATCCTTGTATTCCGCCATGCCCAGCCGCTCCAGCCAGCGCATGGCCGCGGCTTTGCCCTGGCTGCGGCTCAACCCGTGCAGGCTGGCCAGGTAAAGCAGCTGTTCCATAATAAGCTTTTTGGGGTATAGTCCGCGTTCCTCCGGCAGATAGCCGATTTGCAGCTTGCTCCGGTCGATGGGGCGGCCATCCAGCAGTACAGCGCCGCTGTCGCTGGGGAAAACGCCCATCACGATGCGGATGGCGGTGGTTTTGCCCGCGCCGTTCCGGCCCAGCAGGCCCAGCGCCTTACCGCTTTCCACCGCAAGGGAAATTCCCCTGAGCACCTGTTTTTCCCCGAAACTTTTGGTAATCTGTTCCAACTTCAGTTCCATATGCACGCTCCATTCTTTGCGGATTGTGATATTACCGTTTTTCATCATACAGGAAAACAATCGGAATTACAAGAGCGCGCTTCCGGGTTTGGGCAGAACAAAAAAGACCGGCGGGTATGCCGCCGGCCAAAAAGAAGTTCATTTTATGGAATGGGTTGGCTTTCCACGGCTGGCGAGATGGAGGCGAAAACGACGCATTGGCTGTAGATTCCAAAGTGTTCGTTAAATTGCTGGATTTTTTGACGCGTCCATTTTTTACTGGAAATTACGGTCACGCGGTTGCCGTCCAGGCCGCTGCCGTCCGGACCCGCAACACCTACGATGCAAAACGGGTCGTCCGCGTCCGGGTGGGTGCCCGCGTATCCCCCAATCACGCTCCTCGCGCCGTTTAAAAATTCCTCGGTATAAATCGCGTAATCAATCCGTACGTTTGGGTTGCCGGTCAGCTCCCGGATTTCGTCCACCGGGTCCATATACTCGTGGTTGGGGCGGATGACAAAAACCATTTCGCCGGAAAGCTCGTGGTAAGTTCCGGCGTAGTATTCGGGGAATTCGCGCGGATCTTGGTTGGGAAAATGAGCGGCGTACCGTTCAAAATCGGTCTGATCGCCGTTTATCAGCCCGACGTCCACAATTGGCTTTGGCAGGCAGAAAAGCACAATACATGCCGCTGCGGCGGACAAAATTACAGCAAGGCCCAAAAAGAACACCAGGCGGCGCTTGGCGTTTTGCGGCCATGTCTTCATGGTTATGACCTCCCTTCGCAGGTTCCGGTGGAAGGCGGCGCGGCTGCCCTGGATGGTTTCTGTTAGTAATTGGTGGTGACTGCGGCGTAATAAGCGATGTTGGACGCCTTTACCGTAGCCATATAAGAACCGTAATAAGTTCCGCTTACTATCCCGACAATGGTATTGGTTCCGTTTGCGTTTCGGCAATAAACGATTCCGCCGCTGTCTCCGGGTACCACCCCGTTATTAAAAGAAATCATCACATCGCGCACATTGACATCTAATGGGGCATAATCGTCGCAGGTTTCTAACACTACCTTACCTCCGCTTACACCTCCTGCAAAGCCAGATTTATAAATAATAGCATCTTCCATAGGCGTCATATACCCACTATTTACCGTGCCTGTTTGATTTGCAATCATATTAAATACCGTAACATTGCTGTTCATCTTGACAAAGGCGACGTCCGCCATTGCGTTAAAAAGCCTTGACGTGACGGTTCCAATATTTTCAAGAGAGGTATTATAAACATTTCCGTTGCCCTTGGTTCCATGGCCTGCCGTGACAAAGCCGTACTCGTACGTTGTGGCGGTTATTTGCTTTTTTGCCCGGTAACCCACACTCATTCCGGTAATCGTGTTAGAGGTCGTTTGCGTTCTAATCTCACTGCCGCTATAGAGCTGTGTTACCATTGACCGGCTGATATTAAAATCCGATGCGTTATGAAAATAAGACCATTTTGTTAACTTCGAAGGTTGGCGCGCATCAACGGTATCAGCGCTTTGCGAAACGCATTCCTCTATTTGGTAAAACCGCATGGCAGGGGAATCAGCTACGGCGCGGACCATCGCGATATTTTCTTCCGTCAGTTCTGATAGATAGACGTTGATCCTATTAGCTCTATTGGCGATACCGCACCGGCGGATGGGGAGCCTTCCTTCCACAGGATGCGCTTCCATATACTCAAAAATCGTATCCTGAATGTCTTTCAACTCGCTGTAGGAATATTCCGCTTGCTCTACCAGGATGTTTGGGTTTTGGGATGCCATGCGAAAGGACTGCTTGGCGCCTAAGGAGGTGGAGGTGGACTTGACCACCAGCTGGCCGTCGCTATTTAAGTAAGCGCCCGCGTAGCTGGCGGGGTAGACGCGGTTTGGGGCATAGCCAAAGGAATCGAGCAGGTTTGCATACGCCCGCACCGCTTGGTCCTGTTTTTCGGCAAAGGTGGGTTCAGGCAGGGGAAGCTCCCCTGCGGTTACGCCGAAGGCAGCCGAACCGCCCATTGCCAGAAGCGCTGCGGCAAGCCCCGCAGAGACCCATTTGCGCAATAAAATTCCTTTGGACATGCTCTTCTCCTCCTTTGATTTTCTGTATATTTTAAATGGGAAACATACCATTCTTGTATTACCGGTTCTTGTAAATACAGTATATCCATTCCTTTCTTGTTTGTCAATAAAACCAGAAAAATAACATTTATGCAAATAATTTTATGCAAGTAGCTTTTTTGGGGTGAAAAAAAGCCCTGGTATCCGCTAAGGATGCCAGGGTTAGACATAGTATTTTTTTGCCCATCCTTCGCTCCATTCCCGCGGGGGAAAGGGTAAAGCCGCGTGCAGACTGGGCCAGGGGGGCCGTATACGCCGCCGGAACGGCCGGCTTGAAACCGTGTATGGGGCTTTTGGACGGCAGCTTGATCAAGCCAATGTGCCAAGCGCCCGTGTTTGGGGGCGCAGAGGGTCACTCTTTTTGGTTTAAGGTGCGGTATTGGCCCGGCGTCATGCCTTCCAGGTTTTTAAAACGGCGGATGAAGTTGGAAACATCCAGATACCCCACATCCCGAATCACGTCTTGAATGGGCTTTTTCGTTTCCACCAGCTGCCGTTTTACTTCATTGATACGCAGCATCGAGATATACTGCGGAAAACCCATACCGATGTCTTCCTTCAGAATCGCGCTGATTTTTGATTTGGTCAGATTCAAGGAACTGGCGGTCAAATCCAGAGAAAAATCGTCCCGGGTAAAATTTTGGGCGATAAAGGTCAGGACCTCTCCCTTTTTCATAATATTATCCAGTTCCTGGCGTTCCTGAATTTGCAGGCACAGGTGTTCGGTCAATTCCCGCGAGGAACGCCGGAACAAGTCGAGGTTATCATAGGCCGCCAGCGCCGTCCAGTTTTTTTGACGGTAGGGGATTCCGTTCGTCTGCGCCAGGCGCAGCAGCAGGTTGGTCAGTTCGCTGCAGTGATAGCGGACCAGCAAAAAAGAATGAGAGGAAGCTTCGATGTAATCGATCAGCATATCCAGCGCCTGAAGGGCCACGTCGGTATCGCCGTGAGAAATTCCGTTGGCGAGCACCGATTTTTCCATAACCGGAATAGAAAAGTCGTCCGTCTGCGCAAGCTGACCCGGCTGGTAAAAATACAGGTAGCGGTTATCGTCCTTGGCGCCGTCTTCCATCGCGGCGTCCGCCTCGTAAGAAGAACGCCTGGCGTCCATCGGGTTGGTACAGGGGGAGCCCACGCCGATTTGAAACGACTGCAGCCCCTCGCCCTGCACAAACTGGCAAAGCCGTTCGGCCAAATCCTCGCAGAATTGCTGCGCGCTGCCGTCGCAGTCGAAGTGGAAAAGACAGCAAATGCCGGGATGCATTAAAAATTCGGAATACAGGCCGATGACGCCGGGGGACTGAAAATTCCCGCTGTCCTCCAACAGCTTGTCGATCATTTGACGCGAGCCGGGGAATGGGGGAATGACCAGCTGCATCACGACCCAATATTGGCGTTCCACGGTCAAGCCAAAGCAGCGGGCGTGGTAGTGGATTTCCTCCATACTTTTAAACTTGCCGCTGATCAGCCGCAGGACAAACTGGCTGGAAAGCATTTTATTTTGACTGCTGATTTGATTCATCAGGCTGCGGCTTCGCTCCTGGGAGGTGTCGAACGCTTCGCGGATCAGCTCCAAATTGTCTTTATGTTTGCGCGGTCCGTTGGCGCCGAGGATATCCTGTGTCAGGCGCCGGAGGGGCTGGTAAGTATGCCTGACGCCGAGAACCGCGATGATGACGCAGCAAACAATCATTACGGTGATCAGCAGGATGAGCATGCCCTGGTTGCGGCGCAGTTCCTGATAGAACTCGTTCCTTGACATAATGCTGACGATGTTCAGGCTGTTGTTGACCGTGTGCCGCAGCGCGACTTCGTCGGAATCGGGAGGAAAAATCAGCCCCAGGCCCTTGTACCGGAGCAGAGACTCGATGGGCGGCACCGGCTGCTGGGTGCTTAGGACAATATTGAGCCGGTTGGTATAGACATAGACCTCGCCTTTGGAATCGCCGAAATATTGTTCGAACTTTTCCATTAAAATATCTTCTTCGATTAAAAAAAACACGTCGATGTCGCTTAAGCCCCGCCGTGTGGCAAAGGGGCAGAGCACCGCGATCAGGGCGCTTGTGTTGTCATAGGACGGAATGCGGCAGACATAGGACGCTTCCGCCTGGTTGAGCTGGGAAAAAAACCGGGCGTAGGTAAAATTATAGCCGCTGTGATCCATTTGAAATTGCTCATACGTTTTCCGTCCGCCGCTGCTGTACAGGCCGGCTTGGCCGCGGACATAATAAAAGGCCTGGCTTTCCACCACCGCCTGCTTTTCCAGCTCGTTGAGCTTTTCTAAAACGATTTGTTCCTCCTCCGACAGCGGCCCGGTTTGCGGAAAAACAGAAGAAGGCGGTGCAAGGTTTGCGTCCGCGGCCAGGTTTTTGGACTGTTCGAAGATATAGCCCAGCTGGGTGGAGGCTTGCTGAAACGAGTAAAGGCGCATTTGGTCGATATAATTCTGGTTGGCGTTTAAATTGTAGAGGTAAATAAAAATACCGAATAACGTGACGGGAAGAAGAAACGCCAAAAAAGCCGCCCAGTAACGAAGCAACGAATTCTTTTTGTCTTTAGCTGCATGTGGCAAACGAATCTCCTCCAACCGTTCTGACAATTCGAATATGTTTTGTTTTCTTCTATTGTAACACACAAAACATATAGAAACAACGAAATGTGATCCGTAAAACTATCGAATTTACCCAAAAACATATCGTCTTGACGTAAAACATATTCTATTTTCTGTAAAGAACATACCTGTTCCATTGGATGTATTTTTCTGGAAAAGACGATTGATAAAAACTGAATTTGAAACACATTCAAACCGGCCGATACAAATTGTAATTGGCTGAAAGGCGCCGGTATAATGAACACAAAGAGAAGGGCCAACAGGCGTTTCGGGATTCCACGGTGCCGACCAGGACAAAGGGGGATTTCGACCGTAACCGTTGCCGGTATCACAAAATTAAGAATTAAGGAGGGGGTTTCCTTGGCACGGCATCGCACGGGAGCGGACGCGGTCAACGCGCGCTACCCCACATCACTAGCGACCGAGCAGAATGTGTTTCAGAAGCTGTCCAGAGATTTCACATTAAATAAGGGCCTATATTTGTTGGCTTTGCCGGTTTTTCTTTGGTACTTAATCTTCCAGTATGTCCCCATGCCCGGCTTGGTGATCGCGTTTCAGGATTTTAACTTATTTAAAGGCTTCGCAGGAAGCGAATGGGTCGGGTTCGAAAACTTTATCCGCTTTTTCGAAAGCCCCAACTGCTGGCGCGTCATCCGGAACACCTTTTCCATCAGCATGCTTTCCATCGTTTTTTCGTTCCCCACGCCCATCATTTTTGCCATCTTGCTCAACGAAGTGACCGCGAGGGGCTATAAAAAGACGGTCCAGACCATCAGCTATATGCCGCATTTTATCTCGATGGTCGTGGTATGCGGCATGATCACAGATTTTTGCCGGGTGGACGGCCTGTTCAACGATATCCGAATGCTGTTCGGCGCGGCGGACCGGGTGAACCTGCTGTCGCAGCCGAACTTATTCTATACTATTTTTATCGGCAGCGGCATTTGGCAGGGAATCGGCTGGAGCAGCATCATTTACCTCGCGACCCTTTCGTCAGTGGATCCGGGCCTTTATGAGGCGGCGTATATGGACGGCGCCGGAAGGTTCCAACGAATCTGGCATGTGACGCTGCCCGGTATCGTGCCGGTCATTGCCATCCAGCTGATTATGCGGCTGGGCAATGTGTTAAGCGTTGGGTTTGAAAAAATCATCCTTCTTTATAATCCCTTGACAATGGAGAAAGCGGACGTTATTTCCAGTTACGTGTACCGCGCCGGCTTACAGCTTGCGGATTACAGTTACGGCGCGGCGGTAGGCTTATTCAATTCGGTGGTCAATATCACGTTCCTAGTTGTGGTCAACCGGATTTCGCGGAAATTGACCGAAACCAGCCTATGGTAAAGGAAAGGAGGGGCTGAAGTTGGCGATCAAAAACAACAAAGCGGGAGACAAAGTATTTAACGTAATCAATTATACGGTCATCGGGCTGCTGACATTACTGTTCCTTTACCCGATGTGGTACGTGCTGATGGCTTCGTTCAGCAATCCGGCCAGTTTAATGGTACATACAGGTCCCCTGCTTGTCCCAAACGGTTTTAGCTTAGAAGGATATGCCTCGGTCTTTAAAAACAAGAATGTTCTGACAGGCTATGGCAACACGCTGTTTTACGTCGGCGTCGGAACGGTTTTGAGCATGTTCATGACAACGCTGGGCGCTTATGTGACCTCCCGCCGCAGCCTGTACCTGCGCAAGCTCCTGCTTCCCTTTATGGTTCTGACCATGTATGTGAACGCGGGCATGATTCCGGACTTTTTATTGGTCAAATACCTGGGGCTGTACAACAGCCGCCTGGCGCTGATCTTTCCCGCGGCGATCGGCACCTGGAACCTGATCGTCATGCGGACCTCTTTTATGCAGGTGCCGCCCAGCCTGGAGGAATCCGCCAAAATAGACGGGGCGAGCCATTGGACGATTTTGTGGAAGATCATCTTCCCCGTTACCAAGGCGACGTTCGCGGTCATCACGCTGTATTATGTGGTCGGGAAGTGGAACAGCTGGTTTAGCGCGATGATCTATTTAAAGGACCGGAGCAAATACCCGCTGCAGCTCTTTCTGCAGGAGATCTTGGTGGCGAATTCCCCCACGGGCCTTGGCGGTGAGGGAGGATCCGGAGATGATTTTTACCGGCTCGATCAAATCATCAAGTACTGTACGATTATCGTTTCCACCGTTCCCATCTTGTGTATTTACCCGTTTGTCCAGCGTTATTTTATCTCAGGCGTCATGCTCGGCTCCTTAAAGGAGTGAGCGGAAAAATGGAATCTTGCCGCCGCAAGACGGCAGAAATATGATTGAAGGAGAATACCACCATGAAAAAAGCGCATCGAATCATAGCGATTGCAGCGGCCGTAGCGCTTCTGGGCGGATGCACCAATAACGCGGTGTCCTCAAGCTCTAACGCGCCGGCTCCCACATCATCCTCCGTGACCTCCGGCGAGGAGAAGTCCCTTTATCCGGTCGTGACCGACGGCTCCATCGAGTTGGAGTACTGGATGCCCATTGCCTCCGCCGCACAGCAGGTTGTGGAGAGTTACGCGGAAAACGCCGCGTACCAAAAGGCGCAGGAGGTCACCGGTGTCAAGATCAAATTTACCCATCCTGCGGTCGGCAAAGCAAACGAGCAATTTAACCTTCTGATGAGCGCCGACACCCTGCCGGACATGATCCAATATGCCGCCTATTACAGCGGCGGCGTCTACAAGGGTTACGAGGACGGCGCGTTTGTTGACCTGACCCCGTACCTGGAAACCTGCGCGCCGGATTATCTGGCGCTGATCAACGAGAACGACGATATCCGCCGCGAGATTTATAAAAACGGCAAGGTCGTCACCTTTGAACTGATCGCTACCGAAATCGACGTTCCCTACTACCGCCCCATGGTCCGCGAGGACTGGCTGAAAGAGTTCAACCTGGAGATTCCGAAAACGTTGGACGATTACGAGGCGTACTTTGAGGCCATTAAGAAAAACAAGCCGGACGCAGCGCCGTTGTTTTTCAGCCCCACCGCCAATGCCACCGAGCGCAGCCTTTGGATGGGGCCCTATGATATGCTGGGCGACTGGCATGTGGTAGACGGCGTGGTCAAACACTATTACGACAACGAAAACTTCAAGGCATTCCTGACCAAGATGCACGATTGGTATGCCGCCGGTTACCTGACCAAGGATTTTGCTTCGCTGAAGCAGGACCAAATTAATACCTTGTTCGACAGCGGCAAGCTCGGCTGCTACAGCCAATCGGTCGATAACCAATATACCCGCGCGCAGCAGCTGACGAATTTCGCGTTTACCTCTTGCCCGAACCCCCGCCTGACCGAGGACCAGCAGCTTCACAACGGGCCTTCCCAGAACCGCGCGGCCACGACCTATTCCACCATCGTGTCCACCAGCTGCAAAAACGTGGAAGCCGCGGTGAAATTCTTGAATTACGGCTACACCGAAGAAGGCAAAATGACCTACAACTATGGCGTGGAAGGCGAAGCCTGGAATATGGTGAACGGCGAGCCCAAGTATACGGATCTGGTGCTCAACAATCCGGACGGCATGAACCTTTCGCAGGTCGCCTACGTTTTGCGCATCCACTTCGGCCCGAAGGCCGGCATTCCCGATACCAAGTGCCTGCCCGGCGTCATTAAGAACGAAGACAGCCTGGCATTCCGCAAATTGTGGAGCGACGACCCCAAAGTCGACAGCAAATATTCCATGCCCGCGCTGAACCTGACCCAGGAGGAAACCAAGGAACGCGCAAAAATCATTACCGAAGTTTCTTCTTATGTTTCGGAAATGATGCTGCAATTTATCACCGGCGCCAAATCCCTGGACCAGTTTGACGAATACCTGCAGGGGTTAGAGAGCCGTAATTTCGGCCGGGCAAAGGAAATTACCCAAGCCGCCTATGACCGTTACATGAAGGGCTAAACCGCGTAACATCTATAATCCCGGCTTGTTTTACATGGATAAAGCGGGCCGGGGTTTTTTAAGGCACGCAACCATGGCAGCGGCGGAAAACGGGGCGCATTATGTGCGGAACCGGCCGTCCCAAGCATCCCGGTCAGTGTGAAAGGGTGATGATTAGAATGACGCAAAAAATCAGTTTTTATCAGGCGGATGGAGAATGGCGCCTGAAAAGCGGAGATAAGACAGTGCTTACAGTCCGGCCCGCGCAGAACTGCCAGGACCGGTTTACCGCGCTGGAAGACGGCGCCTGGCTTTGGGAACGCCGCGCGGACAGCCCCACAGCGCAAATGCGGATGGAATTCGATACGGCCGCGCCCGCGGAATTTACCATGATTCCGGCGGTGAGCTATAACGGGAACGGCTGGGGAGACAGCCCCGAATATGTGGGAGACAAGGACGGCGATGTGCCTTGGACGTTTGCCTGGCACCGCTGCACCATTCCGGCGTGCACCTATTCCGAGTGGGAGGACTGGTCGGCGGCGCTGATGGCAGCGCCGGGCGACGCCGTAAGCTGCTCCCAATGGCGGGAGGGGGACCATACCCGCCACGCTCTGGTATGGCCGGAGCAGGAGGGCCCGCGGGTTCTGATGCGCCATTACTGGGACGGCCCCTATATGGGAAAAATGGAGCCCCGGCGCGACTTTAAAGCCATTATTCAGGTTTCGCAGGGGGGCGCGCCCAAAAAGAGATACCGTGCGCTGCTCGACTTTGCGTGGCGGTATTACGGCCACGCGCTGCAGCCCTCCATGTGTGCAGACGATCTGTACCGTTTTGGCATCGCCTATTTTAAGACCCTTTGGACAGGGGAGAAAAGCGGATTTTGCGCGTTTAACCGCGGGCTGCAGTGGTATCCTTCCACCTGCTTTTACGCGAAGCGGGACGAAATTCAGTATGAAATCGGCTGGGTCGGCCAAAACGCGTCGATCAGCTGCGCCCTTTTATGGGAATCGCTCCGCAGCGGGGACAAGGACGCCCGGGACAAGGCAATCTCCGTGCTGGACAGCTGGGTAAAGTTCGCCCGGCTCCCCAACGGCCTGATGCTGATCAAATTCGATAAAGCCCCGCAGGAAGTGCCCGGTGGCGCTGCCCCCGACGGGGAACCGGAGGAAAGGGCCGATACCACCTACATGCCGGAGACCGCCATGTGGCGGGGCGGCGTACGGGAATTCCACATTGACGCCTGCAACCTGGGCGGGGCTGCCCAGGGCTTTTTTGAAGCGGAGGAGCTTGTGAACCGCGCGGGTATTTCCAGGCCGGAATACCGGGAGATGGCCATGGGGATCTGCGACTTTGCCCGGCGGGCGCAAAAAAAAGACGGATCCTTTGCAAAGAGCTGGAACCGGGAAGGCCAGATTACCCGGGAGGGCGGCACCGTGGGCTGCTTTTTAATTCCGCCGCTGCTGACGGCTTACCGGCTTACCGGCGACGGTTCGTATCTGGACAGCGCGGTCCGCGCCTTTGCCTTCTATTACAAAGAGCTGGATGAAAACGGCTTTACCACTGCCGGCGCGCTGGATACATACTGTATTGACAAAGAATCCTCTAGCCCGCTGCTGGCCGCGGCCCTGGCGCTTTACCGCGTGACGGGCGAGAACGGTTATTTGGAAGCTGCGGAAAACATCGCTTGGTACTTAAGCACTTGGATGATGCATTATACCGTCGATTATCCGGCGGGATCGCTGCTGCGGGAAATCAATTTCGACACGCTCGGCATGACGGCGGTTTCCACCGCGCACAACGCCATTGACCAGTACGCGCTGCACGATGTGCTTTCCTTCCTGGAACTTGCAAAATATACGGGAAACAATCAATGGAAAGAACGCGCTCTGGCGTTTTGGTGCAGCACCACGCAGCTGGTTTCGGACGGAACGCTCTGCGTTGCGGGCCGCGTTCGGCCGGCGGGAACCCAGGACGAGGCGGTTTTCCATACCCGCTGGGGACGCAAGACCCTGGCGCCGTTCCAGCCCTCCCAATGGCTGGTGGCATGGCCCTGCGCGTTTCGCATGGAAATTCTCCGAACGTTAAAGGATTGGTCGGAACTGGATGCCGCCATGGAAATTCAATCGGTGTAAAATGCTGAATTTATCCACCTGAAAGAAGGAGCAACATCAACATGAATAACGGAAAAAGCGTTTTGGTCACGGGCGCTTCCCGCGGGATCGGCGCGGCGCTTGCCCTTGGGTTTGCCGAAGCGGGATATGCTTTTGTCGGCGTCAACTATTGCAGCGATGAGAAGGGCGCGCAGGCTGTTGCGCAGGAAATTCGAAAGGCAGGCGCCCAAGCCGGGCTTTACCAGGCAGATGTCTGTGAAAACGCAGACTGCGAGCGCATGATGAACGCGTTCATCCAGGATGCCGGGAAAATCGACGTGCTGGTTAACAATGCGGGCGGCGCGCAGACGATTCCGGCCGGCGGCTTTGACGAGATGCCGGTGGAATACTGGGACAAGCAAATCCGCATGAACTTAAGCTGCGCCGCATACTGTTCGCGGATCGCGGTGGGGGATATGCGCAAGAATAACACCAAGGGCAGAATCATCAACATCAGTTCGGTTCACAGCCAGGTTACTTGGGTCAAGCGCAAGGCGCTTCCCTATTGCGCGGGCAAGGCGGGCATGAATATGTTCACCAAGACCCTCGGCGTGGAAGTGGCCAAATACGGGATTAATGTCAACTGCATTGCGCCCGGCTTTATCCAGACAAAGCTGACGGCCGGGCGCTATAACGACGATCAGACCGCGGCGTTCAAGCGGAAAATTCCGGCGGGTGTTCTGGGCCAGCCGTCCGATATTGTGCCGATCGCACTGCTGCTGGCCGACGAGGAAAAGTCCCGGTTCATCGTGGGGCAAACCTTTGTGGTGGACGGCGGCCAGTCCATCGACGGCGCCATTGACAGCATGATGTACGACTTTTAAGGGCAAATCGGGTCGGAATAAGCAATCTTCTGGTCCTGGCATTTTTTATGCCGGCCGCAAAACGGGCGCAACGGCTCGTTTGCTAAGAAAGGATGGTCATAGTGGTGAAGAATCTGCGCAGTCAATGGGAATTTGGCGAGGCATCCGAATGCCGGCGCGGCCTGATGCGGGGGATGGGCTATTCGGACGAGGAACTGAAACGGCCGATCATCGGCATTGTGAATTCTTGGAACGAATTTAATCCGGGCCATGTGCATCTGCGCGAGCTGGCGCAGCGGGTTAAAGAGGGGGTTCGCGAAATGGGCGGCCTTCCCCTGGAGGTGATGACCACCGGCATTTGCGACGGCATGTGCCTGAAGGACCCCCGCTATATCGAGATCCCGAGCCGCAACTCCATCGCGGATCAGGTGGAAATTACGGTGGAAGGCAACTTCTTTGACGGAATGGTTATGCTCAGCACCTGCGATTCCGTTGTGCCGGGCCATTTGATGGCGGCGGCGCGGCTGGATATCCCGACCATTGTTGTGACCGGCGGATATATGCCCCTGGGCCAGGTGCGCGGCAAAGAGGTCCTGCATATTCACGCCCAAGATAAAGTCGGCACCGCCCAGGCCGGAAAGATGGACCTTGCGGAATATGACGACCTGATTGCGGGTTCCTGGGGGATCTGCGGCGCCTGCTCCTCGATGACCACCGCCAACAGCATGTGCATGGTGGCGGAAGCCCTTGGCATGACTATGCCCGGGAATTCCACCATGTCCGCGGTCAGCTCGCAGCTGCGGTACCTTTCCTACCAGGCGGGCAAGCGTATTGTCGAACTGGTGGCCCAGGGCGTTACCGCGCGGCAGATCATGACCAAGGAAGCGTTCCAAAACGCGATTAAAATGGACATGGCGGTAGCGGCGTCCTCCAACCTGATTTTACATATTCCGGCAATCGCCAACGAGGCCGGTTACGACCTGCCCTGGTGGAACTATTTCGACAAGGCATCCAACGAAATTTCGCTGCTGTCGAATTTGGCGCCGGGCGGCCCGTACAGTTTAAAAGATTTAGACCTGGCGGGCGGTTTGCAGGCGCTTTTGCACCAGCTGATGCCCAAACTTTCCGGAGACTGCCTAACGGTGAACGGCTGCACGCTGGCGGCCAATGCCGCCAAAGCAGTCCGGTATGACGACGACGTCATCCGTTCGCTGGACAATCCAGTTGCCAAGGAACCGGGAATCGGCGTTCTGACCGGCAGCCTGGCGCCGGAAGGATCGATTTTAAAGATCGCCGCCGTGCCGCGGGGGCTTTGGAATTTCTCTGGAAAAGCGCGGGTGTTCGATTCCCTGGAGGATGGGCTGACCGCGTTGCGGAAAGGGGAAATCTACCCGGGAGACGCCATTGTTCTGCGTTACATGGGGCTCAAGGGGCGGTTCGGCACCACCGCGTTCCCGTTCCAGGAGGAACTGAAAGGATGCCCGGAGCTATACCACAGCTGCGCGATTTTGACCGACGGGCGCTTTTCTGGGGGAACATCGGGGCTGAGCGTGGGCTATATTTCGCCGGAAGCCGCCCTGGGCGGCCCGCTGGCCGCCGTGCAGGACGGGGATGTGATTACCATCGATGTGGCAAAGCGCCTTGTGGCTTTGGAAATTTCCAGCGAGGAGCTGGCGGAACGCCTGTCGCGTTTCCATTGGGTACATGACGGTTCCAAGTATCCGCGGTATTTGAACTTTTTTGTGGAAAACGTCGGTTCCATGGCGAAGGGCGGCATTTGGGAATGACAGTGTTTTGCCCTTCGCGCCGTACGGCGCGAAGGGCAAAATTGGACCGGCAGAACAGAATGGGCCGCGCCGGCGGAACGGTTGGGTATAACGGCCCTTGTTTCGTTTTGTCAAACCGACTGTCTTTTCGAAAGGGATGGTCATCAAGATGAAAATCAGCGAAGGCTTTTCGACGGATATTCTCGTCATCGGCGGCGGGCTTTCCGGTTTGGCCGCCGCGTGGGCCGCGGGCGATAAAAAGAAAATCGCGGTTCTGCTCGACGGCACCGGCGCATCCCCTTATATTCACGGGTTCAGCCTGCCGGAAGGCCCAGGGGATTCCCCGGCGCTGCTTTTGCAGGATACCCAAAAAAGCGGGCGTTACCAAAACGACGAACCGCTGGCCAAAATGTTGGCCGAGGGGAGCGAAACCGTTCCCGCGCTGCTCCGGGAACTGGGCGTCGCGTTGGACCGGAGTCCGGACGGCGGCCTTGCCC
>CABQAC010000008.1 GCA_902462035.1 uncultured Eubacteriales bacterium | reverse complement strand
TATGGAACGGCGCGCTGTAAAGAAAGGATTGTTACGAAATGGACGATAGAAACCAGATTACGCCGGAGGCGCAGATGCCCGAAACGTATCCCGAGGGGCAGGCGCCCGCCGTACCGGAACAGCCGCCGATAACGGAGGAGCCGGCTCAAGCCGCCAATTGGACTGCCGCGGGGAACGGCGGACAAGGGGCCGTGCCTCCCTATGGTATGCCGCCCGTATACCAGCAGCCTTATGCTTCGCCATACAGCGGGGTATATCCCGGTTACCCCCCGCAGCCGCAAAACATTCCGCCAGCGCAGGGATATGGCTACCCATATGACCCGCGGTATGCCGCCCAGCAGCCGCAGCCTGTGCCGCAGGCAGGCTGGAACCCGGCGGTGATGCCGCCAAAGCCTGAGAAAAAGAAAGCTGGAAAAATGATTTGTATAGCCGTCGCGGCGCTGTTGGAATGCGCGCTTATCGGATTTGCGTCGTTTGGCGTGTACGCGCTATGCACGGGGAATTATGGAAACCGAACCAATTCTACCACGCAAAACGGCGGTTACCAGCGGCCCGACTTTTCCCAAAACCAACCCGACTTTAATTTTGGCGGCAATCAGAACGGCGGGAGTGAGAACAGCACGTCCGTCCGCATGGGCCTAACCTGCAGCATGCTGACCGAGGCGCAGGCCGCGTCCATCAATGTGGAAAGCGGAATGCTGGTCGCCTTTATTGACAGCGACAGTGACGCTAAAAATAAAAATCTTGCGGTAGGGGACGTCATCACGCAGATCGATGGCAAAAAAATGACCAGCTTTGACGATTACTACGCGGCGGTCGCTGACAAAAAAGCGGGTGATACGGTAGAGCTGACCGTTGTCAAGGTCAAAGAGACAAAGAACGACCAGGGTGTTTACGATACCGAAACCGTTTCGGTAACCCTGACCCTGCTCGAAAAAACATCGGGCAGCCAGCAGCAATATCCGGTGACCTGATCATTAGCGGGAAAAAAAGTACGCGGAACCCTGGTATTCCCGGCTAAAGGATTCCTTTGCGCCGCCGCAGTAAGGGCAAGTCCATTCTTCCGACAAAGCGTGAAAGGCGGTGCCGGGGGTAATACTGGCCGCCGTGTCGCCGTTTGCGGCGTCATAAACATATCCGCAGTTGTCGCAGATATAGATTTCGCTCATGGTGATCATTGACCTTTCTACAGAATTATAGATGGAAATCGCTCCCGCTGCTTTGGCGCGCGGGAGCTTTTCTTGTTTCCTATTATTTTCCCTGCGCGTGTTTTTATAACTGGAAAAAATTTATCGGCAAAACAGAAAGCGCTCAAATTGCGTAGCATTTGACTTTGTCCCTATTTAACAGTAATATGGTATCGGAAACCGTAGGACAAATTAGGGAAAAGACGGTTTACTATCTATGTGGGGAGGCGCGTTTATTTTTTATTAAAACAGTCATATCGTTATAAAATCCATGATAAATTAGATTGAATGTATCATAGAAATTCCTACGACATAAAAGGAGGAAAGAACGATGTGTGGAATCGTCGGATATATTGGGGAGCGGGAAGCCTGCCCCATTCTGCTGCAAGGTTTGGAAAAGCTGGAGTACCGCGGTTACGATTCGGCTGGCGTGGCGGTTTACAATGGGGAAGAACTGGTTGTATCCAAAACCCGCGGCCGGCTGCAGCGCTTAAAAGACATGCTGGATGACGGAAAAAAAATTACCGGCGCTGTTGGAATCGGCCACACGAGATGGGCGACGCATGGGGAACCCTCCGACTGCAACTCCCACCCCCACGTCAGCAATTCCGGCCGCTTTGCCGTTGTGCACAACGGCATCATCGAAAATTATCTGACCCTGAAAGAATTTTTAATTTCCAAGGGCAAGCAGTTTGTATCCGAAACCGATACCGAGGTTATCGTTCACCTGATTGATTACTATTATCATGGCGATATTTTGGAAACCGTGATCCAGGTCCTTCAAAAGCTGGAGGGTTCTTACGCGCTGGGCATCTTATGCCAAGATAACCCGGATCAGATTGTAGCGGTGCGCAAGGACAGCCCGCTGATTGTGGGCATCGGCCGTGGAGAAAACTACATTGCGTCGGATGTGCCCGCTATTTTAAACCACACCCGGGATATTTACCGGTTGGGGGAGCGGGAAATTGCGCTGCTGACCAAAGATGATATCCGCATCTATAATATGAATAAAGAACAGGTTCAAAAAGAGATTTGCCACATCGACTGGGATGTATCCGCCGCGGAAAAGGGCGGGTACGAGCATTTTATGATTAAAGAAATTATGGAACAGCCCCAGGCGATTCGCGATACGCTGCACCCCCGCATTCGGGATGGACGGATCGTTTTGGACGACATCCGCCTGACCGAAGAGCAAATCCGCAACTTGGATAAGATATTCATCGTGGCTTGCGGCTCCGCTTACCATGTGGGCGTGGTGGCCAAATATATCATCGAACAAATGACCCGCAAAATCGTGGAAGTGGACGTGGCGTCTGAATTCCGTTACCGCAGCCCTATTATCAACGAACGCACGCTGGTGCTGATCATCAGCCAATCGGGCGAGACAGCCGACACTTTGGCCGCCCTGCGAGAGGCCAAAGCTTTGGGGGCGCGAACGTTGTCCATCGTCAATGTGGTGGGCAGTTCCATTGCCAACGAATCGGACGACGTGCTTTACACATGGGCGGGGCCGGAAATTGCCGTGGCTACGACAAAGGCATACAGCACCCAATTGGCGGTCGTGGATTTGCTGGCGCTTTACCTTGCGGAAAAATTGGGTACGGTAACCCGGCAGGAATACGGCCGCTATTTGCAGGCGCTGGAAAAACTGCCGGAAATGGTCGAATCTATTCTGGCGCATCCGGAGCGGGTTCAGTACCTTGCATCCCGGTTCTTTCACAGCAAGGACGTGTTCTTTATCGGGCGGAATCTGGATTACGCCATGGGTTTGGAAGGCTCCCTAAAGCTGAAAGAAATCTCCTATATTCACTCCGAAGCATACGCGGCGGGCGAACTCAAGCACGGCACCATCTCCCTGGTGGAGGACGGTACGCTGGTGGTGGCATTGGCCACTTATGCGCCGCTGCTGGATAAAACGCTGAGCAACATCAAAGAAGTAAAGGCCCGCGGCGCTGTTGTACTGGGCGTGGCGCAGGAGGGGAGCGCTCAAATTTCCGAACAATGCGACGAGACGATTTTGATTCCCAGAACCGAACAGATTCTGGCGCCTTCCCTGGCGGTGGTGCCGCTGCAGCTTTTCGCCTATTACATTGCTTCTATGAAAGGCTGCGATATCGATAAACCGCGCAACCTGGCAAAATCGGTCACAGTAGAATAACGGACGGCGCACAGTCCCGGAAGGAGGAACCGTTTCCTCCTTCCGGACTTTTTTCCATAGAATTGGGCTGGCTGACGACAGAGGAAAACAAAGAATTCCGAAGGATTTTAGAGGTTTTTCATTTGTAAACAACCTTTTCTTCGATTAATCGGACTTTTTGCTGAAATTTTCTAAAATATATTGACTTTTTTACCGTTTGACCCTATATTTATTAATGCTGTCTTTTGCATCTAAAAAGAAGAATATGAACAATAGCGGCGTCCTAGTTTCGTTGCAGCCTCCAGCCGGTTCTGGCGGGAGAAATCCTTTGCGGATGAACGAATTCGTAAGCGCCGCGGTTTCGCACGGGTGATTCGCCGTGCGCGGCTAACCGCAAAGGGGGATGCAGAATGGAAAAAGAAAATTTAATCGAATTAAAAAAAATTGCCGTTTCCTTTGATGGGGAGCAGGTCCTGCAAGACTTTAATTTGAATATCCGCAATGGGGAGTTCGTGACCCTGCTGGGGCCGTCTGGATGCGGTAAAACAACCACCCTGCGGATTATTGGCGGATTTGTGGAACCGGACGAAGGGGACGTGTTTTTTTCCGGCAAAGTCATCAATCAACTGCCGCCCTACAAACGGCAGGTCAACACCATTTTTCAACGCTACGCGCTGTTTCCGCATATGAATGTGTTCGAAAATGTAGCGTTCGGCATGCGGCTGAAAAAGCGTCCTAAGGCGATAATCCGCCAAAGGGTTGCCGAAATGCTGGAACTGGTTAATCTAAAAGGATTTGAACGACGGCGCGTCAACGCCCTTTCGGGCGGCCAGCAGCAGCGAGTCGCCATTGCCCGGGCATTGGCGAACGAACCGCAGGTTTTGCTGTTGGACGAGCCGCTGGGCGCCCTGGACTTAAAGCTGCGCAAAGATATGCAGGCGGAACTGAAAAAAATCCAGCAGCAGCTGGGGATTACGTTTATCTTCGTGACCCATGATCAGGAAGAAGCGTTGTCCATGTCGGATACAGTGGTTGTGATGGATAAGGGGGTCATTCAGCAGATCGGCACGCCCGAAGATATTTATAACGAACCGAAGAACGCCTTTGTGGCCGATTTTATTGGGGAGAGCAACATACTGGACGGCGTGATGGTCCAGGACTGCCTGGTCGAGTTTGCGGGGCGCAGGTTTGACTGTGTGGATAAGGGGTTTGCTCCCAGCGAGCCGGTGGATGTGGTGATCCGCCCGGAGGATATCGATGTGGTTCCTGCCGAGGAAGGTAAAATTTCCGGCACGGTGACTTCGGTGACCTTTAAAGGCGTGCATTACGAGATTATTGTGGATATCGCGGGATTTAAATGGATGATTCAATCCACCGACATTCAGCATCCCGGCGACAGAATCGGCATCGTGGTCAAACCGGACGAAATCCATATTATGAAAAAATCCGAATATTCCGGCATGTTTGGCGATTACAGCACCTTCAGCGACGAAATGGATGAGGTGCCGCCTGAAGGGGCGGTGATGGAGGAATGAAGGCAAAACGTGCCGCCGCTCCTTTTTTGGTTTGGGTTCTCGTCTTTACGATCGTGCCGCTGGGCCTGGTCGTGTATTTTGCCTTTACCGATGGAAACGGCGCCTTTACGCTGGAAAACGTCCGGCGTATCGGAGAGTTTATTCCCACCTTTTTGGAATCCATCAAACTTGGCGCTATTGCAACCATACTGTGCCTTGTTTTAGCGTATCCTTTGGCTTTTATCATTTCCCGCGCGACCGAAAAGGTGCAGCAGACCATGGTTATGATCATCATGCTGCCCATGTGGATGAACTTTTTGCTGCGCACCTATGCGTGGATGACATTGTTGGAGGACACGGGGCTGATCAACCGTTTTTTGGAAGGGTTAGGCCTGCCGGCTGTGCATATGATTAATACGTCGGGCGCGGTTGTTCTCGGCATGGTTTATAACTTTTTGCCTTTTATGGTGCTGCCCATCTACTCGATTATGACCAAGATTGATGCCAGGGTGATCGAAGCCGCCCAGGATTTGGGGGCCAACGGGTTCCACTTGTTCCAGCGGGTGGTGCTGCCCTTAAGCGTACCCGGCATCCTTTCCGGCATCACCATGGTTTTTGTGCCGGCGGTGAGCACCTTTGTCATTTCGAAACTGCTTGGCGGCGGCAAGACAATGCTGATCGGTGATATTATCGAAATGATGTTTATCGGCAGTTCCGCCAACTTTAATTTGGGTGCGGCGCTTTCCCTGGTGTTGATGATCCTCATCTTGATCTGCATGGCGGTCATGAACCGCTTTGACGATGACGAGGCGGGAGGGCTGATTCTATGAAGATTTTATCAAGAATTTATACCGCTTTGATCTTTATTTTTCTGTATGCCCCTATCGTCATCATGGTCGTCTTTTCCTTTAACAAAAGCAAAACCAGGGGGAATTGGACCGGCTTTACTACCAAGTGGTATGTGGAGTTATTCCAGGATGACAGCATTATGAAGTCGCTGACCGTTACCTTGTCGGTGGCGCTGCTTTCCGCGGTATTTGCCACGATCATTGGAACAATGGCGGCAATTGGTATTTACAGTATGAAGCGCCGGCTGCGCTCCTTTGTTATGACGGTGAACAACATTCCCATGGTGAACCCTGAAATCGTCACCGGGATTTCGTTGATGCTGCTGTTCGTATTTGTTTACAAAGCCACCGGCCTGATGCAGCGCGGCTTTGTTACCCTGCTGCTGGCGCATATCACCTTTAATATCCCCTATGTGATTCTTTCTGTCCTGCCCAAGCTGCGGCAGATGAACCCCTCGATGTACGAGGCGGCGCTGGATTTGGGCTGTAAGCCGGTGCGGGCCTTTTTTAAGGTGGTGCTGCCCGAAATTACGCCTGGGGTGGTAACCGGCCTTTTGATGGCGTTTACCTTATCGCTGGATGATTTTGTCATCAGCCTGTTTACCGGCGGAACATCGCAGACCCTGTCGGTCCTGATTTACGCGATGACCAAAAAGCGTGTCAGTCCAAAGATCAACGCGCTGTCCACCATTATTTTTGCATCCGTGTTCTTGCTGCTGCTGATTGTAAATCTGCGGCAGTTCAAGAGCTCTAAACGGAAAAATAAAACAGCTTAAGACTGAATGGAGGAAGATAAGAAATTGAAAAAGAAAGTCCTTACCTTGGTCCTGTGCGCGGTTCTGATGGCCATGATGGCGGTCCTGCCGGGCTGCAACCAGCAACAAACCGGCGCGGCTAGCGACGGAAGCGAAAGCCAAAGCCCTTACGCCGGTACGACAATCAACGTCTGGAATTGGGGAGAGTACATTTCTGACGGAGAAGACGGTTCTATGAAGGTGAACGACGAATTCACCAAACGGACGGGAATCAAGGTCGATTATCAGGTGTACCAGACCAACGAAGAACTGTACACCATGATGAAACTGGACAGCTCCAACATGGACGTGGTCATCCCGTCGGACTATATGATTGGGAAAATGATTAACGAAGACATGCTGGAGAAGCTGAACTTTGACAACATTCCAAATTTTCAATATATTGATACCCAATTCCAAAACCTGGAGTATGACCCCCAAAATGAGTATTCGGTCCCCTATACCTGGGGAACGGTAGGCATCTTTTACAATACCGCGATGGTGGATGAGGAAGACGTGGAGGACCTGAGCTGGGATTTGCTTTGGAACGAGAAGTACGCGGGCAAAATACTGATGTTCGACAATCCCCGCGACGCCTTTGCCATTGCGCAGGCAAAACTAGGGATCTCGATGAACACCACAAAAGAGGAAGAATTGCAGCGTGCCGCGGAAGAACTGAAAAAACAGAAACCGCTGCTGCAGGCATATGTAATGGACCAGATCTTCGATAAAATGGCCGGCGGGGAGGCCGCTATCGCCCCTTATTATGCGGGCGACGGCATTGTGATGATGGAGGAAAACGAGAATATCGAATTTGGCGTGCCGAAGGAAGGCGCCAACCGGTTTGTGGACGCCATGTGCGTGCCTAAGGGCAGCAAAAACAAGGGCGCGGCCGAAGCGTACATCAATTTTATGTGCGAGACGGATATTGCCGTAGCAAATGCCGAAACCATTGGTTACTCCACCCCGCAGACGGAAGCCAAAAAAGAGCTGGATCCCGAAATTGTGAACAACCCCAATTTCTATCCGCCAGAGGAAGTACTCAAACGGACGGAAATCTTTTTGACCCTTCCGGATGATGTCAACCGGTTGATGGATGATCTTTGGATTCAAATTAAAAACGGTTAAAAAAGAAAGCGCCAGTCCCTTCACCGGACTGGCGCTTTTGCATACGTGGAATGAACATGTTTCGGTAAAACTTCCTTGTGCCGGGAAGTACGAGCCGGCGCCGTACAGAGAACCGGGCAAACGCCTGAAGACGTTGCCGCGCTTTTTGAAGGGAAGGGGAGAGATGCTGGAAGAAGAAAAAAAACGCTGCGCGGAATTGCTGGCGGCAAAGGGTATTTGCCCCGGCGACTGTTTTCGCCTAGTGGGTAAAGCTGTAAAGTTGTTCCGCTTAACAGAATCGCTGGAATTGGAAAATGAAGCGGGAATCCGGACGATAGTTTCCGAAAACGAATTATGGGAACTGTGGGAACAAATTGAACGCGTTCCCCGCTCTGTTTTTAACCGGGCACGAAAAATCCGGTGGGAACAGGACCGGCATAACCGGGGATTGCCTGGAGAGGGAGAAATACGCCGGATGGCGCAAAATGCGGCCGACGCATACGCCGATGGCCGGCCGGTCGATTGGCAAGCTATTGCTTCTTTTGACGAAGAGTCCATTCGCCTGGTCGCATTGCTCGCAGCGGAATTGACGGCCAAACGGCTGGGTTGGAAAGCGCCGGAAAGAAAGCGGTTTGCCGCGGCTTTTTTCCACGATGCGGTTTGGGCCAAAATGACCGGCGAGCGCCAGTAACCCCCCGGTAACGCCAACCAACCATGCGGAAGGACGTTGTAGCTGTACAGCGCCTTTTATTTTTTTATGGGAACGGATAATGTCTTTTCGCTGGTTGGCAATGGAGCCTGTTTCTCTTTTTTCTCATGAATCAGCTGATTGATCTCGGCTCCCATAATCAAAGTAAACGCGCTGAAATAGAGCCATAGCAACAGCACGATGATCGCGCCGATGGAACCGTAAATCACCGAATAATTGGCCATGTTTTCGACATAATAAGCAAACCCAATGGAAAAAACCAGCCATGCAGTCAACGCGGCCAGTGTGCCGGGCAGTACCTGACGCAGTTTGTAATGCCGCTGGGGTACCGCACAGTAAAGAATCGCCAAGGCAAAAAAGAGCATGACAGCCAAAATGAAAAAGCGCACAAAGTTCCAGATTGCGATAAAATTTTCCGCAATGGGAACAAACCGAGATAGATAGGTCAGTACGGAACGCCCGACGGTCAGCAGCGCCAAGGCAACGGTCACCACAATCATTAAGGAAAGGGTATAAAGCAGTACCATAATCTGATGTTTGGGAAATACCCGAACCTGTTTGACCCGGTATGCGGTATGGATGGCCCTGACAAGACAGTCGACCGCGCGGGAAACAAAATAAATGGTAAAAATGAGGCCGAAGATCAACAATTGACTGCTTTTAATACTGGAGACATGAGCCAAATAGGAATTGATGATTGATACGATATCGGCCGGGATAATGTTTTTCAAACTGTCCGCCGACAGGGGCGGCAGGTTCATAAAGCCGATCAGCACGCTCAAAAAGATCAGTAAAGGAAAAAAGGAGAAAATTAAATAATAAGCGAGGGCGGCACACGACCGGCCAACACCGTCTACAAAATAGCGCCGGACTAACTTTTTGAGCATATTATCCTGGCGCTTTGTTATTTCTGGGGCTTTCCCGCTTTCCGCCATACCGATTCCTCCCTTTGTGGGATGCTTTCATTATAGCAAAAAAACGGATAAAAGAAAACGGCCTTTCTCTCTTAAAACAGAAAAATACATATCGGAAGCAGCTGTTTTAATGGAATTTTTCCTGTGCCGCCTTGATGGCAGAGGATAATCGCGTTATACTCAAAAAAATACAAGTATGGAAAGAATGATGAGATATGGCGCGAAAATTATGTGTTTTCGACCTGGATGGAACACTGGTAGATTCCCTGGCGGACTTGACCTGGAGCCTGAACCAGGCGCTACGCGAAATCGGTTTGGCGCCTTATACGGCACAGGAAGTCCGGCTGATGGTGGGAAACGGTATCAGCCGGCTGGTGGAACGGGCGCTGGCGGGCCGCGGCGCAAAGAGCGAGAAGATGAGGGAAGAACTTGTGCCCGCCTTTTTAGGAATTTATCAGGGGCATTGCACCTGCCAAACAAAACCGTACCCGGGCGTTGCCGAATCAATAAAACGATTGCGGAGCCATGGCATGCGTACTGCGGTGCTGTCGAATAAAGCGGATCCCATGGCACATACGATTGTTACCGCGTTATTTGGAGAAAAATCCTTTGACCTGGTGCGGGGCAAAGCAAACGGCCTGCCGCTAAAACCCGACCCAGCCGCGGTTTGGTGGATATGCGATACGCTTTGCGTGCCTGTGAAGGACTGCTGTTTGGTGGGGGACTCCGGCGTGGATGTTGCCACCGCACAAAAGGCGGGCGTTCCGTGTTTTGGGGTGACGTGGGGCTTCCGCGACAGAGCCGAACTCGAATCGTTTGGGGCGTACCGGATCGCAAATACGGCAGCTGAACTGGAAGCGCAGTTACTCGAGTGGGAGAAGATTTGACATTGCGGTTTTTGGCGATTATAATGTGTCAGTGGCGAGTTTTTTAGCATTGTACATTGGACGCAAGGCGGCATTGAATATGCGGAAAGGGGTCCTATTCATGGAAACGAGAATTTTAGAAATTGCGGAGCGAATTAGAGGCTTGCGCGAAATTATGGGCCTGACGGTTGCCGAAATGGCCTTGGCTTTGGATGTGACCGAAGCGGAGTACCTGGCCCACGAGCAGGGGGAAACCGACTTTAATTTTACGTTCCTGTATAAATGCGCGGACCAATTCGGTGTGGATATTGTGGAACTGCTCACTGGGGAAAATCCCCATCTTTCTTTTTACTCCATCGTCCGCCATGGGGAAGGGCTTGATATTAAGCGCCGGGCGGGTTTTAAGTACGAGCATTTGGGTTACCGGTTTAAAAATAAACTGGCGGAGCCTTTTTTGGTACGGGCTCCTTATATCGAGGCGGAACAAACGGAGCCGATTCATCTGTCTACCCACGAAGGGCAGGAATTTGACTTTATTCTGGATGGGCAATTGAAGGTCCGGATGGAAGACCATATCGAGATTCTGAATCCCGGGGATTCTATTTACTACGATTCCGGCCGCGGACACGGAATGATTGCCACCGGCGGGAAGGAATGCAATTTTCTGGCGGTGATCCTAAAAAAGGAAAAAAAGCAAGAAAAATGATCCGGCGCGGCGGGTCGCCCCGGAAGATTGGAGTTAGGATATGCTGAACATCCATCAAAAATATTGCAAGGAAACCTTTTATAACGGAGAGCTGGAGCGGTTTGAAACCGTCTGCCCGCCCGACTTTAACTTTGCTTACGACATTATGGACGAAATTGCCAAAGCGGAGCCGCAGCGCAGGGCGATGCTGTGGTGCAACGATAAGGGGGCGCAGCGCACCTTTACCTTTGGCGATTTGCAGAAATACAGCAATCAGACCGCCAACATGCTGCGGAATTTGGGCATTGGCAAGGGGGATAAGGTGCTGTTGATTATGAAACGGCACTACGAATTTTGGTTTACTGTGCTGGCGCTCCATAAGCTGGGCGCCATCGGCATTCCCGCGACCAATCTGCTGACCAAAAAGGATTTGGTGTTCCGCTTTCAGGCGGCGGAGGTCAAGGCTGTCGTCTGCACCACCGACGGCGAGGTTGCCGACCATGTGGATCAGGCGGTTCCCGAATGTCCCACAGTCGGGGTGAAAGTCAGCGTAAACGGAGGCAGGCCTGGTTGGGTGAATTTTACCGAAGAAATGGAAAAGGCTTCGGAACAGCTGGAACGGGTGGATACAAAGGCGACCGACACCATGCTGATCTATTTTACTTCGGGAACTTCCGGTATGCCTAAAATGGTGGCCCACGATTTTGCTTACCCCCTGGGCCATATCATGACGGCCAAGTATTGGCAGAACGTTAAACCGGACGGCCTGCATTTGACGGTTTCCGACTCCGGCTGGATGAAATGTATGTGGGGAAAACTTTATGGTCAGTGGCTGATGGAAGCCGGAATTTTCGTTTACGATTACGATAAGTTCATTCCGGATGATATGCTCCGCCTTTTCGCGAAGTACAAAATTACGACTTTCTGCGCGCCGCCAACAATTTACCGTTTCTTTATCAAAGAGGATCTGTCGCAGTACGACCTGTCTTCGCTGACGTATGCCTGCATTGCCGGCGAGGCTTTAAATCCCGAAGTTTACGAACAATTCATGCGGGCGACCGGGCTTAAATTGATGGAAGGATTTGGGCAAACGGAGACCACCCTGACGGTCTTTAACAAGACCGGCATGACGCCGAAGCCGGGTTCTATGGGCAAACCCTCGCCGGCATACCGCATGGATATCGTCGACGAAAACGAACAGCCTGTCGCGCCTGGCGTGGTAGGGGAAATTGTAGTGCGGACCGGGGAACGCAAGCCCGATGGTATGTTCTTCGAATACTACAAAGATCCCGACGCGACAAAGCGCGCGTGGCATAATGGTATTTACCACACCGGCGACACCGCCTGGCGGGATGAGGACGGGTATTTCTGGTACGTCGGCAGAACCGACGATATCATCAAATCCTCCGGCTACCGCATTGGGCCGTTCGAGATCGAAAGCGTGTTGATTGAACACCCTGCCGTGCTGGAATGCGCGGTGACCGGCGCGCCCGACCCGGTGCGCGGCCAAGTGGTCAAAGCAACAATTGTTCTGGCGCGCGGGTACGAGCCGAGCGAAGCGCTGAAAAAAGAAATCCAGAACCATGTTAAACGGCAGACCGCGCCGTATAAATACCCCAGGATCGTGGAATTCGTCGCAGAATTGCCAAAAACCATCAGTGGTAAAATCCGCAGGGTGGAAATCCGTTCTGGGGACGCACAGTAAACAGAATAAAAAAAGGACGGGAAGGAACCTGTCCTTTTTCTTTTGAAGCGCAATAAAAACGGACAGGATTGGTATAGAATCACTCTTGAAATTTATGGAAATTGGGTATATAATAAATTATAATTTATGGTTGAAACCCTCATTATTTGGATACCATAAATAGAAAGAAAGGAAAGGATGAATAAACATGGATTTAAAAGGTTCGAAGACAGAAGCCAATTTGATGACCGCTTTTGCGGGCGAGTCCCAAGCCAGAAACAAATATACCTATTATGCGTCCAAGGCAAGAAAGGACGGTTTTGTCCAGATTGCCAATTTGTTTGAAGAAACAGCCAACAACGAAAAGGAACACGCCAAAATCTGGTTTAAGCTGCTGCATAACGGAATGCCGGAAACCGCAGAAAATTTAAAAGATGCCGCTGCGGGCGAAAATTATGAATGGACGGAAATGTATGCCGGCTTTGCCAAGGAAGCCAGAGAAGAAGGCTTTGAAAAAATCGCTTTCCTGTTCGAACAAGTGGGCAAGATCGAAAAGGAACACGAGGAGCGGTACCTGAAGCTGCTTGCGAATGTAGAAAACGGCTTGGTGTTCTCGAAAGATGGGGATACCATTTGGCAGTGCTCCAACTGCGGCCATATTCATATTGGCAAATCCGCGCCCGAAGTATGCCCGGTGTGTGACCATCCCAAGGCTTATTTCCAAGTCTTAGCAAATAATTATTGATTTTCATAAAATAAAAAACGCCCGTGTGTTTTGACGGGTGCTCGTAAGAAAGTGATTCACCTATAATTACACTTACAGCATCTGTCAGGCGGGGCGGCTAAAGCAAAAATGAGCAATACTTGGTTATTGACCGAGTATTGCTCATTTTTTGTTCATGTGTGGAAGCAATAGATTTGTTCACGCTTTTTGCCCACTGCGGGCATGATCATACCAAGTCTATCCCATCCTTTCGCAAACGGTATTGACTTCAAGCGACAGCTCCAATATAATATCATCTAATGATATTATATAACGATATTGCGGAGGGAGGCGTGAGGCTTGCCAAAGAAAGCAATGGAAATTCTGACAGAATCCATGTTCTATGTTCTGATGGCTTTTCAGCAGGGAGAAATGTGCGGCATAGACGCTGCGGATTTCATCGAGAAGCAGTCGAATGGCCGGTTGCAGGTCGGCCCGGCAACATTGTATACCATTTTGGCAAAGTTTGAAAAAGAGAAATACATTCGTGAAACCGATATTTCTGGAAGAAAGCGCACATATGCCATCACACCGCGAGGCGTGAACGCGTATGAGGCAGAGCTGTCCAGACTTCAGTTTTGTATCCGTGACGCACAGGCACTGAAGAACCGAAAGGAGTCTCACGATGAATAACGAGAAAATGAACAGGCGTATTTTCCGTTTACCGCCCTGTCCTGCATACGATGTGGAAGGTATGGAAAAATGGCTTTCCGATCAAGCGGAAAAAGGGCTGTTTTTAGAAAAGGACGGATTTTTTGCCGGTATTTCCATCTTTAAAAAAGGTACCCCTCGCCATACAAAGTATCGTTTGGAGGCAGCGCAAAAGAGCACCAGTATGTGGGCAGAGAATGGCGGCGAGCCTGATCCGGAGCAGGTGGAACTCGGCGAAAAGTATGCGTGGGAATATGTTGGAAAACGCGGAAGTTTCTATATCTACCGAAGTTTTGATCCCGAAGCAAGAGAGATGAACACCGATCCGGAGGTACAGGCTTTGGCAATAAATGCGGTTAAGAAGCGCCAGCGCGGGACAACATTCTGTCTCCTGTTCTGGACAGTGGCATACGCATTCTTGTTGTTTCGCGGCGGCATCTTGCTGACGGCCATCCACATGAAAACATGGCTGTTTTTGCTGACGGCGGCATTTGTCCTTTGGATGATCGCAGACGAGGTGGCGGCGCTCGTTTATCTGCACAGGATCCAAAAGAAACTACGGGAGGATGGCTGCCTGCAAACGGGTAAAGACTGGCGCAAGGGGGCTGTTCTCTATCATGCGAAACGAACACTAAAGATGATCCTCACCATTTCTCTGATGTGTTTTTTCTTAAATGATTGGAGCGACTCTGTCTTGAATTTAAACAGGGTGCAACTTGACCGTTACACCGGCTCTTTGCCCTTTGCTGCAATGCGTGATTTTGCGGGAGCGGATATTACAAACTACCGCTTGACAATGACCGGCATGAGCATGGGCTTCAACACGGTGAAGGAATGGTCGGATTATCTGGCCCCTGTGTGCATCAGCTATAACGAGCATGCCGAAATGACCTTATCTGACGGTAGAATTTTGGACGGCGGCTATTACGTGGATTATTATGAAACGAGAAGCCCGGCGGTTGCCAGACTGCTTGCAAGCGAAATATATGGTATCGACAGCAGAGAAAAGAATTTTGAGCTTATGGAAGCGCCCGACATTGACGCAGAGTATGATGTGATATATGCGTATAAAGGCGATCTGCATTTCCCCACCATTGTGATTCAAAGCGGAGATAAAGTAATCCGCTCTTTTTTCTATCAGACCCCTGACGGCATTGTACCGTTTGACGTGTGGGCAAACATCGTAGCAAACAGTCTTAATAAGTGATCCGCAAGAACTGGGGGATGCCAATATCCCAAGCCATATCATTTTTATCATATAAGCTGAGCAGTCAATGTAGGCTTATGCCTGTGGAAAAAGGGGTATAACAGGAACGGCATGACCAAAGCCATGCCGTTCCTGCAAAATGCAATCGTAATCTTTTATAACGCCCGATATGCGGGCGTTTTTTACTTGACAGTGGCCGTTTCTGCCTCGTTTACAGGATGTTCCAGGGCGCTTAAAATCCGCTCCGCCGTAATACGGCAGGCATTGGCTTCCAGCGTCAGGTCCATCGCCAGCTGGCGCAGCTGGTCGTCGTCCCGCAGGGCGCATACCTGTTCGGTCCTCAGACCCACCTTTTTCAGCGCTACATCCTGGGCCGTGATGAACTTATCGTATATTTCGCTCATATCCGCGTTTTGCCGAAGATTTTTGAGGATATCTTTAATATCCGGGATGGATAACACCTGCTTGAGCATGCAAATCATCATGAGCCCGGCCAAATGATCCCGCGCATATTTTTTCTGCTCCGGCCGCGGAATCAGCTCTTCCTTGACATAATTGTTGATCATGCTGGGGGTCAGCAACTTGGCTTGTTCGTTCCGGCGGTACAAATCCAGCCGTTTGTCCATATAAGTGATGACCTGGTCCATGTATAGGTCGATTTCCGGCATCCGTTCCCAAGATACTGGCTCGTGGTTTTCAAGGTGATGTGCCCAATCCATAATTTGATCAATGGGATTCTTCATCTTCGATCATCTCGCTCTTTATTCTTTTTTTATTATCATATCACGAAAGAATGAAAAGGGCAATCCGCTTTAGAATGTGATTGACATATTATTTGTTATGATGTAATATAGAGTTAAACACTACATGATGAGCGATTGTGATGTATGAAGATGTTTGGAATGGACAATACTAAAATTATAAAAATAGATGATTCCATACCAGAAAGAGCAGGTGTTCGCAATGGATAAAAATATTCAAAAGATTGCCGTATGGGGTGACTCGATTTTAAAAGGCGTGGCGTTGGATCCGGCTACGGGCCGGTATGGCGTACTGGACCGCTCCTGTACCAATTTATTGACGCGGGAAACAGGCGTAGAGGTTATGAATCATTCCCGCTTTGGCTGTACCGCGCAAAAGGGCCGTTTTATTATGGAAAGCGACCTGAAAAAGGATATTAGATGCGATGCTGCGATTATTGAATATGGCGGCAACGATTGTGATTTTGACTGGGCAAAGGTCGCGTCGGCGCCAGAGTTTGACCACCAGCCCAAAACCCCTTTGGACCAGTTTACCGGCGAGGTGCAAACCATGATTGACGACACGCGGGCCAAGGGGATCGAGCCGATTTTGACTACGCTGCCTCCGTTGGACCACAACCGCTTTTTTGCACGGGTTTCTAAGGGGCTCAACGCGGACGCCATCCTGAAATGGCTGGGCGATGTCTTTTTGATCTACCGCTGGCAGGAAAGCTATTCCAACGCCGTGGCAAGGCTGGCATGCCTGAACAAATGCAGGCTTATCGATATTCGTGGGGCTTTTTTGGCGCATAAGCATTACGAGGAACTACTTTGCGAAGATGGAATGCATCCAAACGAACGCGGCCACCGGCTGATGGCGGATGTGCTGGACCTGTTTTTCCGGTCGGCCAACCGTCCGGCGCAGGTTGTTTCGATAACCGCTTGACCTCTATCATTTTACGGGCGCGGATATTCCGCGCCCGTCTTGTTTATACAAAACCTTGGCAGCATGGAATTTGATTTTAGTTACCTATGGTTCTTGAATAACCGCCCGTTTTATTGCATAATAAAATAGAATACGAAACGGGGGAGGGAAACCGGCTTGCAGGAACCTTGTGTCTCCTTGATTTGGGATGTCTTCGAACTGCAGGATGAGATAGCGCCGGTGCTGCGGGCAATTTCGGCAGAAGCGCGGGGATTGGGCTGCGGTATCGAGGTCGTGATTGTGGACCGTGGCTCTCAGGACGGCACGGTTTTTGAGGCGCTACAAGCGGCCAAGGAACAGCCTATCCCCGTTAAAGTGGTGCAAAGCGGCGCCGGCGCCGACGGCACGGCACTGAACACCGGGCTATTCCGGTCCAGC
Source organism: uncultured Eubacteriales bacterium (assembly GCA_902462035.1). Taxonomy (GTDB): domain Bacteria; phylum Bacillota; class Clostridia; order Oscillospirales; family Acutalibacteraceae; genus CABQAC01. The sequence continues at coordinate 3,058 of CABQAC010000008.1, read as the reverse complement.
GGCAAATATGTGTCCTTCGTAAGGTCCGCCGGCAGTTTTTTTCGCGGGCACCTCAAACCGCTTTATGACGCGGCGGTTAAAAAGGATGCCGACCTCGCTTTTGGAGAGATGATTTCTCCGGATTATGGGGCTGGCAGGCCTTCAATTACCCAGCGGATCCGTCATGTGTATTTTCGTGAGGGCAACGGTGCGGATTTTTTGCTGTCGATGATCCGCAGGGAAAAGGCTGCGGATTTCGGATGCCTTTTGGTCCGACGGGACTTTATCTTTCAAAATAAGATATTATTTAACGAGACCTGCCGCTGCGGTTATGAGGAAGAATTTTTGGACCGCTGCCTGCTTTTGACCGACAATGTCTGCGAGGTGCGCGGCCCGTTTGTCCGGGACCGTTCGTTTTCCCTTTTGGCGCCTGTGGAAGGGCCGGAGTTTTCCTGCTTTGACCGGGTGGACGCCCTGGTGCGGATTGCGGAGGACGCCAAGGCGTACCGCCAGAATAACAAACGCCTTGCTACCGTACTGCTGGACGATATGATCCCACGCTCTATTTTGGATTGCGTGGAATTGCTGCTGCAAAAGGGAAGGGGCTATAATGCCGTCAACCACTATATCAACCGCAACGGGTACCGCAAGCTGCTTCGTGCTGGGCGTGGCACGCCGTTGGCCTTGCAGCGGAAAATTCTGCTTTGGCGGAACCTACCCTGGATGTATTCCGCATAAAAAGGGCAAAGGGCGGAACACGCCTTTCGCCCTTTTTCTTTTATACCGAATTCCATACCAGGTATTGTATTATAACTGTAAAATTGCTATAATAATATGAATTTATTGTGGCTGGGGGGAACTCTTTGTCAAACAACCAAGGGCTTGCGCCGGAGCATAGAGCGGAGCAGATAGAATATGGACGGCAGGTACGGGAGATTATGGCCATGCGCGCGCGCGGCCCGATACCGCTTGCTATGGTGCAGGTTTACGGCTGCCAGCAGAATGTTTCGGACGCGGAACGCATGAAAGGAATGCTTGCTGAAATGGGGTATTCCTTTACTGACGACCCGGAACAGGCGGATTTGGTGCTTTTTAATACTTGCGCGGTACGTGAACACGCGGAAGACCGGGTTTTTGGCAATGTGGGCGCGCTCAAGAACGTTAAACGCCGCCATCCTTCTATGATGATCGCCCTATGCGGCTGTATGGTCCAGCAGGAGCATGTGGCAAAACGTATTCGGGAGAGTTATCCTTTTGTGAATTTGCTGTTCGGCCCTCAGGCGGTGCATCGTCTGCCGGAGCTGCTGTACCGCAGCCTGACCTGCGGCCGCCGGGTGTTCGAACGGGAGGAGTCGGACGGCGTGGTGGCGGAAGGGCTTCCGATCCGCCGCGACGGGGATATCCGCGCCTGGCTCCCCATTATGTACGGCTGCAATAATTTTTGTTCTTATTGTATAGTCCCTTATGTACGGGGGCGGGAGCGGAGCCGGCTGCCGGAGCATGTGCTGGCCGAAGAAAGGGAAATTATCAATGCGGGCTACCGCGACATCACGTTGTTGGGCCAGAACGTCAACTCTTATGGGAAAACATTGGAACAGCCGGTTTCGTTTGCATCGCTTTTGCGGCAGGTTGCGTCCCAGCCGGGGGATTTTTGGGTGCGGTTTATGACTTCCCATCCAAAAGACGCTACGCGGGAAATGCTGGATGTCATGGCGTCTTCCCCTAAAATCTGTAAACATCTTCACCTGCCGTTCCAGTCGGGCAGCGACCGGATTTTAAGATTGATGAACCGGCGGTACACGCGGAAAGAATATTTAGAGCTGATTGCCTACGCCAAAAAGGTGATGCCCGGCCTGTCGCTAACCAGCGACGTAATCGTCGGTTTTCCTGGCGAGACCCGGGCGGATTTTGAGGAAACGCTTTCTTTGATCCGCGAAGTGGAATTTACCTCGCTTTATACGTTTATCTATTCGCCGCGCAAAGGCACGCCGGCTGCGGCAATGGACGATCCGATACCTGCAAAGGAAAAATCGGCGTGGTTTGCAGAGCTTTTGAAAACACAGGAAGAAATTGCGGCAAAGCGTTGTGCTTCTATGGTAGGGGGCGTACACCGGGTACTGGTAGAGGATGTTCACAACGAAAATGAATGTGTGGGTAGAACACAGGGCAATATGATGGTGGAGTTCCCTGCCGGCCACAGCGCTGTCGGGCATTTTGCGTCAATCCGGATCGTGTCCGCCGGCAACTGGGTCTTAAAGGGTTCCTTAATAGAATTGGAGGATTAAACAAATGAAAGACGTTATTGAAATGGCGAGACAACTGGGGCACGCAATCCAGGAAGACGAACGGTACCTTAAGATGGCTACCGCCCGCCAGGCCAGCGACGAGGACCAAGGGCTTCAGGACCTGATCGGCGCGTTTAATTTAAAGCGCCTGGCGCTTAATCAGGAAGCACAGGCGGACCAGCAGGATAACGATAAGATTCAAAAGCTCAATGCCGAGCTGCGGGAAATTTATGCCCAGGTGATGCAGAACCCGAACATGGCCGCTTATAACGAAGCAAAGCAGGAGGTCGATATGATTCTCCAGCGTATAACCGCCATTGTTTCGATGTCGGCTGAAGGGGAAGATCCGGATACCGCCGATTACCAGCATTCCTGCGGTGGAAGCTGCGCGTCCTGCGGCGGCTGCCATTAATTGTCGGCCGTTTTCCCTTTGACATCAGTGCCGGAGGAGGGCAAGGCAATGGCAGAGCTGTCTCCCATGATGAAACAGTACTTCAGCATTAAGGCACAATATCAGAACTGTATTCTGTTTTACCGCCTTGGCGACTTTTACGAGATGTTCTACGACGACGCCAAGCTGGTTTCCAAGGAACTGGAACTGACGCTGACCGGACGCGATTGCGGGCAGGAGGAGCGCGCGCCGATGTGCGGCGTGCCCTTCCACAGCAGCGAAGCGTATATTGCCAGGTTGGTAGCCAAAGGATATAAGGTGGCGATCTGCGAACAGATGGAGGATCCCGCTGCCGCCAAGGGACTCGTCAAGCGGGATATCATCCGCGTGGTGACGCCCGGCA
>CABQAC010000007.1 GCA_902462035.1 uncultured Eubacteriales bacterium | reverse complement strand
CCCGGCCTTTTTCCGTTCAAAGCATTCCGCCTGGTCAGCCCAGGGCCACATCCAGAATCATCATCAACAAAAAGCCGCCGATCACACCCAGCGTACCGGAATTGGAATGTTGGCCCAGGTGCGCTTCCGGAATCAATTCCTCCACCACCACGTACAGCATGGCGCCCGCCGCAAAAGAAAGCATCCACGGCATCATGGGCTGAATAACCCCGGAAATCAGCACCACCAGAATACCGAACACCAATTCCACCACACCGGAAAGGCTGCCCATCAAAAAAGATTTGACGGGCGACAGCCCTTCCCGCCGAAGGGGCAGCGAAACCGCCGCGCCTTCTGGAAAATTCTGAATCCCCATCCCAAGCGCCAGTACCGCCGCCGACGCCAGCATGGCGGGGTCGTTTCCGTGCTGGGCCGCCAACGCGAAGGAAAGGCCGACGGCCATCCCCTCGGGAATATTATGCAGGGTCACCGCCAGCACCAACAGGGTGGTGCGTTTCCAGGAAGAAGAGAGTCCCTCCGGCGCGGCGGCTTCCAAATGCAAATGGGGAAGCAGGGAATCCATCAGCATCAAAAACATCACGCCCAGGGCGACGCCCCCCGCGGCTGGAATCCAGCCGACGCCCCCTTGGCTTTCGGTCTGCTCAATCGCCGGGATCAGCAGCGACCAAACCGACGCCGCGATCATCACCCCGGCCGCAAAGCCCAGAAAGATGCGCTGAATGCCTTCGTTAACCTGCTTGCGGAAAAAGAACACCACAGACGCGCCAAGCGCGGTCATCAAAAAAGTAAAGCCCGTCCCTCCCGCTGCCCAAATAAGCGAATCCCACATTGTGACGACCATCCCTTCCGTCAAAGCCGTATTCACCGGCCGAACTTTCCTTGCGGCAAACAAGCAGGCTGCCTAAAAACGCCGCTTTTCATCCAAGCCGCCTGTTTATGCCAGCCATACCCACCGCAGGCCAGGCCGCTTTTGCGCCAGCCAAGCCTTCCATTCGTCGGCTGTTCCTTTGTCAAAGCCATCCTTGCGCAGCGCCACCGCCACGCCGTCCGTCAGGATTAAAACAAGCAGCTGTCCCGTCTCGCAGCACCGGCGTATTTGGCGGTAGTCAAAGGCAATCTGCTCCCAGTGGGGCAGGTATCCGTTTTCCGCGCCGTCTTCCCAAAACATCGTTTGCTGTTCCACCCGGCCGCACGCCGCGCCGGTCCGGCGGTAGGCTATGCCGGCCAAATACCCCGGCAAAAACAGCGCGCACGCGGCAGTCGCCGCGGCAAACAACGCGGCGGCCAGCCCAACTTCCACAGAGCCCGGCCATCCGGTGGGCAGTACCGCAACCGCCAGCGCCGCAAACAAGAATACCACAACCGCCGCCGCTGATTTGCGCCCTGCCGTCCAAAAAAGGGCCGCCAATTTTTTGTATTCCGCCCGCGTCAGGGGGCAGCGGTTGCGCCATAGAACATCTCCGGTCATCACGCTTTGTCCTTTCCCATTCTGCTTGCCGCTGCGCGGGGCAAAGCGGCCTAAGCCCGCCGTCATCCTTTGCCAATCCGAAAAAATAATGGCCGCCCGGCAGCGCGGCATTTTTCTGTTCGGCGTGCGCGCAACAAATCCATCGATATTATATCATATTCCTCGCAAAACGGTGGCGTTTTTTTTGTTTTTCAAACCGCCTGTAATTTGGTCAGCCATCCTCTCCCATCCCACACACTAAAAAACATCTTCCTCCCCAATGGGAGGAAGATGTTTTTCTTGCCAATCAGCCAATAAACAGTTGGGTCCAGTAATTGACGCCGGACGCGTTGCGGTAATACCCCACACCAATGGCAGTAAACTTGGCGTTTAGAATATTCGCCCGGTGGCCGGCGCTATTCATCCAAGCCTGCATCACCTGTTCCGGCGTTTTCTGCCCCCAGGCAATGTTCTCTCCGGCGTTGCGGTAAGACACGCCTTGTTCGGCCAACGCGGTGCCAAAGCTATTCCCGTTGGGCCTGGTGTGAGAAAAATTGATCTCGGTCTCTTTGGCCCGCACCTGTGCAGCCGCTGCGGCTTTTCGGTCGATGGTCAAGGCATTCAGCCCCGCTTTGGCGCGTTCCTGGTTAACAAGTTTGACCACCTGTTCCGCGTAGGACAGCGCGCTGTCCCCCACGCCCGGCGTTTGGGGTTTTGAACTGGCGGGCCGGGAGGAACTCGCATTCGGCAAGATTGGCTTGATAGCGCTCGGTTTTGAAGGCGTGGGCAAGGAACTGGCCGGTTTGGAACTTGACGGCAAAGCCGCCTGGGGCCGTGAAGATACCGGCCGGGAGGAAACCGGCGGAGCAGCCGAAGGCGAGACCGGCTTTTGCTGGGGCCGGCTGTTTTGCGCAAAAGCATTGTGAGATTCTACAGCCGGGACACGGCTTTCCCCCTCTGTCGGGGCGGCGCTGCCGGCTTGCTCCACAATCGAAGACGTTTCCTCATCCCATTCCGCCATGCCGCTTTCCTCCGGGTCCGGGGAAAGGGGCCGGCTCTCGCTTTCCATCCAAATACCGCTCGTCCCCAACGGTTCTTCCGCTCGGTTCAGTTGGGCGCGCTTTACTCCCAGGGGAAGCAAAGCGAAGGCCGCCGCGGCAATTACGGCAATCATAAGCACCGCATATCGTTTCATTGTGATTCCCCCAATTCATTAAAATAAAAAGTTACAATATTGTGATTCCCTCAATTCATCAAAATAAAAAGTTACAATTTTGTAACCAACATGATCTTAACACAAAAAATCATCCATGGCTAGCGGTAAATCCTAGCAGCTGCCGCTTCGGTGTATGGGGTGCCAACCGAACGTTTTTTTAATTTATCAAAATAAAAAAAGCCGCCCCCAGGGCGGCGAAGGATATTGAGCACTGAAACGAAAAAATCGTTTTATTCTGCCGTTCAAAAAAGCGAGAAAACCGAAATCAGCAGTAACCGGCGGGGGTAATACATATGGCGGATATCTGCGGCGGAATGCTCATGGTCATCGCCCCGCTGAACTGAATGCGGATCCTTTGACCGATGCGAAAGCAGCATGGTTTTTCCGTATGGACGATCACCTCTTGTTTTGTGGCGTGGTCGCAGACAAGCAGGCTCGATTCCCGAACCTTTTTCACCGTTGCGTTCATAATCATGGGTCAACGCCTCCAAATATTATAGGATTCTAGGATATCTTATGTTGGAAAAGGCGCGGGAGTGCCAATAAATACGAAAAAAAAGATTTTCCTTTGCCGGTAAACCGGCTGTGGCAAACGATTGTAAGCGCGGTTAGCAGCCGTTGGCTTTTTTTGCAGCCAACGCCTGTTTATTTGGTCTTCCACGCAATGGGGCCGCTCGGCTCTAATGTTCCGGCACAAATCGACGACGTTCTTTCTCCCGTTTCCGGATTGACCGGCTGGTCGATTTGATACAAATAACCGGTCTTTCCGTATCTGCCGAATTTGCTTTGGTCATAGCGGTCGCTATCCATACAGATATTGACGGCTTTTAGCGCAACCGTCATATCGTAGCTTCCATCAAAAAGCTCATGTTCCCACAAAAACTCGCATTCAATATTCAGAAAACACTCTTTGATTCGCGGCGCGTTGACCTTCACGGCACTTTCCGCCGTCAGGCCGCAGGCGGTGATTTCGTCCGTATCAAACTGATTATTCCCAATCGTTTTGATACAGCGGTCATAGATGTCGATCGAGGGAAAATTCAGCACGCAGGCTCCAGTTTCTTTTAAAGATTGATACATATGCCCGCCCTTATTGACTTTACCCATGATACACACAAAGTCATCGGTTCCGCCCCCTACAAAGGTAGACCAGGATTGCAAACAGGCGTTTTCCTTTCCGTTTGATTTCCAGCCTGTGACGACAAATACCAAGGAGGGCATGGCCGTTACAAAATCATACCACGAAAAGCCGCCGCAAACTTTGCAAAATTGTTCCGAAATGGTATCCGGTTTTGCAGAAAAATCCTTTTTCGTCATTTTATATGCCTCCTTATTTTCTGGGTTTCGCCTCTCCCCACACGGTTTTCATCTGAAGGTACCCGGTAATCGTCCACCTATTTGGCTGCCGGAAATAAAAAAAGAGCATAAACAAAATAAATTTGTTTATGCTCCGACGTGGCCCGCCCGGAGGGATTCGAACCCCCGGCCTTCAGAATCGGAATCTGCTGCGATATCCAGCTTCGCCACGGGCGGTTATGTCAGCGCTATTCATTGTACTCCATCCAGGTTAAAAATTCAAGTGCTTTTTTCATTTTCCCCTTTTCCCCTGTCTGCCGCATTCGCCTAAAAAAGGGGGAAGCGTTTGCGCGCTTCCCCTTTCTACGTACTGTATTACCATTCGATGGCTACCATTTGGTGAATATCGACCTTTGGCACAGTATAACGCACCCTGCCGTCCTGGTAGGCAAAGGGAATTTCCTCCCCCTGGGGCGCCAGCACAACGCGCTTGGGCTGCGTTTGGCAGGAAACCGCGCATTCCACGCCGTACACCGGCACCGTATCCTCAATGACCTCGATGCTTTTGCCGCGCAGGGTGGTATGGGCGTACAGCAGGTGGTGGACCAGCCGGCGTTCCTTTGGCTGATAGGTCAGGGTGGACACGCCCTTGTCCGGCAGCGCAGCCGAAACGGTCTTATCCTGTCCCAGCAGCCGGTCCAGCAGGTAAACGATCATTTCCTTTAAGTGGAGGGAGCCCATCCGCGCGTAGTCGGTGAAAACCTCCCACCCCGCGTAGGCGGTGTTGCCGGTTACCACCACAGCGGCCTGCCGGGCGTCGGGGTTGTTTGGGGTGTGGCGGTGGGAACAGAAGGTCCGCAGCGTGCGGTTAAAATAGGAATCTTGGGAAAAAGCCACCGTTTCGCCGCCGTCAGCTTCCACGCGGAACCCCTTTTCATACATTACATAGGGACCGCCGCCATTGGTCATGGGGAATTCCGGTTCAAAGTAGCTGGGCTGGTAGGGGCTTTCCCCTTTAAAGCGCGCGCCTACCGGCAGCGCGAACGCATCCTTGTCCGCCCACAGGCCGGACCGGCCTGTGGCAAGCACCTTGCCGCCGTTTTGCAGGAAAGCGCCGATCTTCCCGGCCAGCTGCTGGTCCAGCCGGATCGCATCGGGCAGCACCAGCAGCTTGTATGGGCTCAAGTCCGCGTCCAGGTCCACAAAGTCGTACAGGTAGTGGCCTTCCTTTAAAATCCGGTTGGCGCCCACATCGGCGTCGCAGTCGTTCCAGCTGTTTTTGCCGTGCTCCACAGCCTCGGTGCCGAGCACCGCGATATCCGCCACATTTTTCGCGCCCTCGCACCAGGGTTCCTTTTGCGCCACCTCGCCATACGCTTTTCCAATCAGCGCATAGGTAGACCGGTTCATTTCACCCAGCGGATGCAGCTGGTCGCCCACCGAGCAAGCCGCGCCGCTCGCTAGGCAGAGGGAAGTCTCGTACCGCAGGGCATTTGGGTGTTTGTACCCGCCAAATTCGCCCCAGGATTGATGGAACTTGCCCGTCATGCCCAAAAACGCCATGCCCAAAGTCCGGGCATAAGACGCGGACAGCGGAAAATGGTCGTATCCCCAGCCGCCCGTGGGCAGGCTCTCCAGCTCCAGGTGGGTGTTGTACCCGGCCAAGTCCCGGCGGCCGCGATGAATATGCCCCATATTATGGAAGATGGTGGCGGTGCCGCTGTATTTGCGCACCGCCTGCTCCACCCGCTGGGCGTACCGGCGGTAAACGATTTCACCCATCGCCATCACGTCCTCCGGATTTTCCACATCCAGCCCGCGCTCGGCCATTTCCCGGCGGCAGCTGGCGCAGTAGCAGGCGCGGGGGCCCACGATATCCAAAAAAATACCGCAGGGACGGTAGGTCTCCATCACTTCCTCGATCTCGGCGATCAGCATGTCCAGGTACGGGGTGTTAAAGCAGAGCACGTGGTAACCCGGCATCATAAAATCCTTGGCCCAGGTGGTGGATTCGTCCGCGTTGCGCAGCAGCCATTCCGGGTGGCGAACCGCCTCTTTTTCATCCAGTCCGGCCGAAAGATACACCGGCGCGTTGACGCCGATTTCCTTGCAGGCTTCCAGCTGGGCGCCGAGCAAATCGAAGGACAGTCCCGGGTGCATTTCGTTGACCTTGGACGGATGGTAAGCGTAGCCGTGGTGGCATTTGGAAAACACGGTGATGGAATCGACATGCCCCTCCCGCAGCGCCTGCTGGAAATTTTCCTTGCTGAAATCGCGTCCGATGTCCTTCAGCGCACCGGAGGTGTGAAAATCGAGATGTACCTGTCTAAATCTCATGGCTGCTGTCTCCTTTATTCATTACAATATGGTTCCGGCGCCGCAAGCCGCTAAGGGTTTCGAGGACATCACCGGAACGGCACGCAGCTCGCTCAGCGCCGCTTGCGTGTCCAACGGTGCCGTGATGTTGTTTTCCTCCCCGGTTCGGAATTCATGGGTATTGTACCATTGCACTTTGGGGGAAACAAGACGAAAAATTCATCCGTTTTTGCAGATTCTACAGGTATTTGGAACAAGCCAAAACTCCGGCGGCAAAGAATATTTGCATAATATCAGGCCGTTTTTATCCCCTGCTAAGCCGTTCCACCGCGTATTCGTCCACCCGCCGGGTCAGGCTGTGGGTGTAAACACAAAAATGTTTGCGCCAAAATCGATGTGCAGCAGGATTGATGCTTTCAAAGTCCACGCCCAAATAGGCATATCCCTCCCGCCGCAAACGCCGCTTGACAAACCGCAGCAGCCCGGCGTACAGCCCCGTCCCCCGGTGGGCGGGCAGGCAAAACGCCCCGCTCACATGGAGGTAATCCGGCCGGCCGCACAAAAAGGTCTCCCCCGACCGGTCCACCTTCAAAAAAGCGACCGGCGCCTTGTTTTGCAGGGCCGCGAAGTAGCGCGCGCCCGCCGATTTCGACTGGCGCGTAAACGTCTCCGCATCTTGGGACGGCCGCAGAATAAAGGTGGGGCTTGCGGCCATGTGGCTGTCTAGCATATGTTCCAGGGGCAAAAGCCGCAGCCATTGGTCCGGCGGCAATTCCACATATTCGCCCGGCTCCTCCCCGTCCGCTTCTTCGGGCTGCCCCAACCGGCAAATACCGTCCATGCACCGGATACCAAACCCCAGTTCAACCAGCTGCCGCTGCCCCGCTTCATCCGTCGCGTACAGGCATACGGCATGGCTCGGCGCGCCGGCCCGCGCCCATTTTTCCCCGGCCGCCTGGTACAGGCGGGCCAAGATTTCCCCGCGGCCTTCCGGCACCGCGCCGTTTGCCCCCAGGGGCGAAAAAACGCCGGTGACACCGGTGGACTGGAACGCGTTGGCAAAGGGCGCGGTGCCGCACAAAAAGCCAAGCAGCCGGTCTTCTTCGAACGCCGCCACCCCCATGTGATTTTGCGCGCACCACCGGTAATCCGGCCAGTCCGTATCCTTCGGCAAATCCGGCAGTTTATCGCGCGCCTCGCGGTAATTTGCCACGGCCAATGCCCGGGCCTGTTCCATATGCGTATCGTTAAAATCCGTTATCTTCATTTTATGCCTCTCCTTTGATCGCGCGGCGTTCCCATGGGTTTTGGGGCAAGCGTGTTTTCAGCCGGGCGGCACGCCCCAAAACAAAACGGCACGGTCGTGTTTGACCGTGCCGTAACAAAAACCGTTCGCGGTTTAGCCCACGCAGAACTTCAGCGCGGCTTCGGCGGCAGACGCCGCGTCGTCGGTGTAGCAGTCGGCGCCGATGGAATCGCAGAAAGCCTGGGTTACAGGCGCGCCGCCCACCATGATCTTCACTTGGCCGCGGGTACCGTCGGCCACAAAAGCGTCCACAACGTTCTTCATCTCGTTCATGGTGGTGGTCAGCAGCGCGGAGCAGCAAATCACCTTGGCGTCGTGCTCTTTGGCGGCTTCCACAAACTTTTCGGCGGACACGTCCACGCCCAGGTCGATCACTTCCAGCCCCTGGCCTTCCATCATCATTTTCACCAGATTTTTGCCAATGTCGTGCAGGTCGCCCTTAACGGTGCCGATGACGGCACGGCCCTTGGACTCCACCCCTTCGCTGACAAGGCGGGGCTTCAGCACTTCGACGCCGGCATTCATCGCGCGGGCGGCGATAAGCACTTCGGGGACAAAGATTTCATTGTTTTTAAACTTGTTGCCGATAATATTCATGCCGGAAAGCAGGCCTTCCTCCAGGATGGCCTTGGGATCGACGTTTTCGTCCAACGCCTGCTGCACCAGCGCCTTGACGTTCTTGGCGCGGCCCTTTTGCAAAAACTCGCTGATCTCGTTTAAAATGCTCATCATTTCCTCCTTGATCCCGCCGTCTTGGAATGGCGGACGGCCCGCCATATTTTCGATCTATCGGAATCGCGGAACCGGCTGTTGGGAGCTCAGGCCCCCGCCCGGCCTTTTCCGCGGCATTCCCGGAATTTTTTAGGCGAAATGCCCACCAGGCTTTTGAATACCTTGGTAAAATAGCTTTGGTCCTCGAACCCTACCAAATTGGCCACATCCACCAGGGGAATGGCTTTATCCAGCAGCAGCAGTTTGCTTTTGTCGATGCGCACCTTGTTGACATAGGTGGTAAAGCTGTCGCCGGTTTCCTCTTTAAATATCCGGCTGAGATAGGTCTTGTTAAAGTTGACGTGCTTTGCCACATCCTCCAGCGTAATACGGCCAAAGTAATGCTCTTTGATATAATTGATGACTTTATAGACCGTGTCCGAATGCTTGACCGCTGAAAAGTCGAAGGAATAGCTGACAAACCGGTGCATCATCTGGGTGATCCAAACGCTGATCTGCTCAACGGTGGAACACTCCTGCATCTGCTTAATGCAGTTGTTGCTGAACCATAAAATCTCCTTGGTGTCCGCCCCGGCGTCGATGGTGGCGCGGGATAAAACCACAAGCAGCTCGATGACGCGAATTTTGATAATGTCCACATCGAAACCCGAAACATAGTAAATATGGGCCAGCAGCTCGTTGAGCATATCCTGCGCGCCCTTTTTATCCCCGTTCAGGATCATCATCTGCAGCTTTTTTTCCGTTTCGATGGGATAAGCCTCGACAGCAGCCTGGTATTTGTTCTTTTCCGTGTAAAGCGATTGCAGGATCTGCTCCTGCTTTACATCCACTTCCCCGGCAAGGGAGCCTGGCACGCCGGAAACATAGCCCGCCGCGGCCGCCATCAGTTCGGCCACGTCGTTTACCTTCTCGGTGGGGATGTTGGCAATGCGCAGCAGCCGCGTTTCCTGCCCCGATTCCGCCTCGTCCAGCATGTCGGACAGTTCGCCCATAACCAACGGGCCAAGGGTCAGGCCGCCTGACAGCAGCCCGTTGGGGTTGGAAACCGATGACGCGATAAACACCAAACCGGCCGGGCAATAGTAAATATACTTGCCGCCCCAGCGGTAAGCCTCGCTGACGCCGTATAGATAAGTATTCCCTTTCTCGCAGTCCCGGCGCGCGCAATAATCGCAGAAATACAGGCAGTCGCCGTACACCTGGGGGGTCAGCCGCCGTTCGGCCATATCCACCAAACGGGCGCTGGCGCTGAACAGATGCGACAGGTGCTGCGCGTACCGCTCCAACTGCCGGAAAGCCTCCCCGGTCATACCATCACCACGCTTTCTATTTTAAAAAGACCGGAGCCTGATTTATATCAAAATCTTTACCTTTTTGGTAAAATGACGACCATATGCCGGATTTTCCATAATATCCTTTTCCAACACTATTTTGATGCGCTTTTGTATTATCATGGGAATTATGAACTCCGGTTTGAGCCGGTGCGGCACGGTAAGGCGGGAATCCTGTTTTTCTCATGGCGTTTTCCGCCACATCATCGTGCCGGCGGGGCCCGCGAATGGCTTTCCCCGTCATAAAGGTATTATAGCATAAACAGCGCTGGAACGAAAGGATGCAAGAGATATGAAACTTACCCTGTTGCACGGCGGAAAAGAAGTTCCGCTCGAATACGGCCAGCCGGTGCGGCTGTCCCAAGCGGTGCGCGAAAGCGGGTTCTCCCTTGCCATGCCCTGCAACGGCAACGGCAAGTGCGGAAAATGCCGGGTCCAGGTAGAAGGCGCATGCTCCCCCCTGCAAGAGGAAGAACAGCGGCTGCTGGGCGAACGCGCCGGGGAGGGCTGGCGCTTGGCCTGCCTGGCTTTTGCCGAAGGGGACTGCGTCGTCCGGATCCCTGAACAGGGGGAAACCTCTATCGTGTCGGACGGCTACCTGCCCGCGTTTGAAAAGAACCCCATCGGCAGCCGGTACGGCTTTGCCGTGGATATCGGCACCACCACGGTGGTGGTGTATTGCTACGACCTGCAAACCTGTGGCCTGGCGGGCAAAGCGACCTTTCCCAACCCCCAGTCCCCCTACGGGGCGGACGTCATCTCCCGCATCCAGTCCTCTTTGGACGGAAAGGGGCAGCAGCTGCGCGAAAAAATCGTGTTTGCCCTGGAACAGGCCTTTCTGGATCTGTGCCGGCAGGAGGGGATTCCCCGGGACGCGGTGGACGCAATGGTGATTACCGGCAACACCACTATGCTCTATCTGCTGTGCGGCAGGGATGTGGAACCGTTGTCCCACGCTCCTTTCCAAATCCGTGAATTTTACGGCCGGGACGCCGGGGACGAGCTGCGCTTTACCGCCTTTCCCCAAGCCCGCGTCTATTTGCCCCGCTGCATCTCCGCCTTTGTCGGCGCGGACATCACCTGTTCTATCCTCTCCAGCGATATCGTCCGCCAGCCGGGCGCGTCGCTGATGGTGGACATCGGCACCAATGGGGAAATGGCCTTGTACCACGACGGCAATCTTTACTGCTGTTCCACCGCCGCCGGGCCCGCATTCGAAGGCGCCAAAATCAGCCACGGCTGCCCCGCGGTGCGCGGCGCGGTGAATAAAGTCTGGGCGGAAAACGGCGCCCTGCGGTACGAAACCATCGGCGGCGCGCCCGCCATAGGCCTGTGCGGCACGGGGCTGATCGACGCGGTAGCCGCCTTTGTCAAAACCGGCCTGATCGACGAAACCGGCCGCATTGACGACGAAGCGGAAAACGGCTTTGCCGGGCTTGTGACCGAATATGACGGACAGCCCGCCGTGCGGATCGGCGACAGCGGCGTGCTGGTAACCCAGCCGGATCTGCGCGCGGTCCAGCTGGCCAAAGCCGCCATCTGCGCGGGCATCCACTCGCTGATTCACGAGGCGGGCCTGCAGGAGGAGGATATCGGCCACCTGTACCTGGCCGGCGGCTTCGGCAGTTTTATCGACCGGCAGAGCGCCGGGGATATGGGGTTGATTCCGCCCCGGTTTGTGCCGGTGACCAAGGTATTGGGAAATGCCGCAGGCATGGGCGCCACCATGATCCTGCAAAGCGCGGAGAAGCGCGCGGAAAGCGCGGCGCTGGCCAAACGGGCCGGGTACGTGGAGCTGTCCACCTCTCCCTTTTTTATGGAACAATATGTCGCGTGTATGATGTTCGAATCTTAAGGTGAAATTCGCGGTCTTCCCGCTGGTTTTCGTTGACTTTACGGGGGAGACATGATACCATGTGAACCAAGAAAAGCGCCTCATTCTACTGCAAAGGAGTCAAAATCGCCATGATTAATCAACCGAATTGGGATAAGATTAAGGAACGCCTGACCGCCCTGTGGGAAAACGAAATTGTCGACCGGTGCTGCATCTCGGTCTCTACTAAAGTCGACGCGACAAAACCTTGGGGCCTGGGCAAACCGGCCAAGACGCCGGAGGAAATTTACAAAACCTACCTGGATAAAGAAACGATCCGCGGCAATTGGGAGGCCCAGTTTGCCAACAATTACTTTGGCGGCGACAGCTTCCCGGTCATCTGGAGCAACTTCGGCACCGCGGGCCATGCCAAATATTTTAAAGGCGCCCAATACCATTGGGGCAAAGAAACCGTCTGGTTCGACCCCTCCATTACCGGGGACGATTTGGATCCCGACCTGCTGGTATACGACGAGCAGTCCGAAATCCTGCAAAAGGAACTGGATACGGTAAAGTACCTGGCCGAGGCGGGTATGGGCAAATATTTTGTCTCCATGCCGGACAATTGCGGTTGTATCGACGCGCTGGCCCACCTGCGCGGCAGCGAGCAGCTGATGTACGACATGATGGATTCGCCGGACGAGGTCAAGGCCTGCCTTCAGAAGATGATCGATGTATGGAAGAAAACCACCAAAATGTTCAGCGACGCAATTTACAAAAACAACGAAAACGGTTGCTGCCACGGCTGGATGAACACCTGGTATTCCCAAAGTATCCAGCAGCTGCAGGTGGACTTTTCGGTGATGATCTCCCCGGACATGTACGAGGAATTCGCTTTGCCTGAATTGATCGCCACTTCTGAAAGCGTGGGGCATGCCATTTACCATCTGGACGGCCAGGAGCAGGTGCGGCACCTGGACTACATCCTTTCGGTGCCCAACATCCGGATGATTCAGTGGACCGCGGTGGCAGGGCAGCCCCGCACCAGCTGCCATATCGAGACCCTCCGCCGGATCCAAAAGTCCGGACGCGGCCTGGTGTTGTATCCCGAAATTGACGAAGTGGAGACGCTGCTGACCGAGCTTTCCTCCAAGGGCTTAATGCTCATCGTCCGGAACGCGAAAACCGTGGAGGAGGCCGACGCCCTGGTCAAGATGGCCGAAAAACTGACCCACGAATAAAACACGTTTAAAACGCGCGCGGTATGCGCGGCGGAACGGATTGGCGGCAATCGGTCCCGCGGCGCTTGTCCGGTTGTCCATTCGGTTTTTCTTGTACATACAATTTATAAAAATCATTTTACCTGTACAGACAACCAAACCAAAAAGGAACCGGCCCATTGGGCCGGTTCCTTTTTGGTTTAATTTGAAAGGGCGGTTTTTTATCTATCGCCAAAAGCCCAGCTACCGCCATTTTAAATGTTCTACCGCTTCGGGCGGCAACGTTAAATCCATAGCCTTCATCGAATCGGCCAGCTGTTCTAGGTTGTTTGGCCCAATAATAGCCGCGCCCGGCAGCCGGTTGCAAATGATATACCCCAGCGCCGCCTGAGTCGGGGTAATGCCCTGTTGAACGCATAATTCTTTGACCAGCGCGACGCTGCGAAGCGTCGTGTCGTTCAGGTACTGCTTTTTAAGCCCTTCTTTTAGGGTCTCCGTCCCGTGTTCTAAAATCTTGGTGATCACGCCGCCAGCTTGGGAGGACCAGGCCAGCACCGGCAGCTCCATGGCAAGGTACCGCTGGTAATCCTCCTCTGTCATGGGGTGCAAATCGTCCACAGCGTCCCGCACCTGGCTGGCATGGGCAAGGCTCCACTGAATTTCGGACACGGTAAAAGGCGTCTTGCCCGCCCGCACGGCGTATTCGTTGGCTTGGCGGATACGCTCCACCGTCCAATTGGACGCGCCGGTTGCCCGAATTTTGCCCGCCTTGACCGCTTCGTCCAGCACGTCGATAAACGCTTCCACCGGCACCGCCAAATTGTCCCGGTGGAGGAAGTAAACATCGATATAATCGGTGCGCAGTGCGTGCAGGCTTTTTTCAATATCCGCCTTGACACATTCGGGCGTCGCCCGGGAAATATTCGGCTGCTTTAAACGGTAATGCCCGCCCTTGGTGATAACCGTCAGCCTTTCCCGGTTGCCATTTTCCTGCATCCATTCCCCCAAAAGCTGCTCGCTGACAGGGGTGCCCTTGTCATCCCAGTCGCCGTACACGCTGGCGGTATCGATGGTGTCGCCCCCCAGCCGGACATATTCGTCCAACAGCCGCAGGGAAGTTTCCTGGTTTACCCAAGTACCGAAATTGCAAGCGCCTAATATAATCTTGCTAAGCGCCAAATCGCCGCCGGCCGCCCGGACTGTCAGTCTTTTCATGATGGGGTCTCCTTTGCGCGCTATTGTGTTTCGCCGTAATGATGCGCCTGCTGGAGCATCATGTCTTTGACCTTCATCAGCCGAATCTGGGTGCTGCGCTCGTTTTCATCCAGCTTCATGGTGATAAACCGAATCTTTTCCTGCATATCCGGAATCATCACGTGTTCCAATGCGTTGACCCTGCGGCGCGTCTTTTCAATCTCCGCCGCCAGCATCTGGGCCAGCCGCATCAGCTGGGGCAGCAGCGACGCCAACTCCCCCACCGCGCCGTCCAGGTCGGCGGAGGTGAAGGCAAAGCCGTAGGAATACACATCGTTGGGATCCGGGGTTTTGGTGCGGTAGGTGAACACCGGGATCTCCACGCTCATCACGTTTTTGGCGCCGACCTCCAGGGTGACTTCCTGCTTGGGGGCAAGCAGCGCGGTATTCAGCACCTCGTCCTGCATGACCGCCCTGGCCAAAGCGAAGCTCTTGTTCGCTTTTAACAGCCCTTCCTCCACCCGGGCGCGAAGCGCTTTGTTTTCCCGCACCAAATCCAAAAACTGGCGCATCAGTTCGTCCCGTTTGTCCTTGAGCAGCTTATGGCCCCGCTGGGCGGTTACCAGCTTGCGCTTAAGCCGGGTCAGCTCCATCCGGGTAGGGTTTACGTTTGTGGCCGCCAATCCGACCGCCTCCCTTCCTGCCGCGCGCCGTTTTCCATCACGGCCTATCCGGCGCTGTTTTATTTGCCGTAGTATTCGTCCAGGAATTCGTCCTTAATCCGTTTCAGTTCGCTGCGGGGCAGGATCGAAAGCAGCTTCCAGCCCAGGTCGAGCGTTTCCTCGATGTCCCGGTTGGCCTGGTATCCCTGGGACACATACTGCTGTTCGAAAGCGTCGGAAAACTTGGCGTACAGCCTATCGATATCGGTCAGCGCCGCCTCGCCCAAAATGACCATCAGCTCTTTGGCGTCCTTGCCCCGGGCATAAGCCGCAAACAGCTGGTTCATGGTATTGGCGTGATCGGCCCGGGTTTTTCCTTCGCCAATTCCCTTGTCTTTTAACCGGGAAAGGGACGGCAGCACGTCGATGGGCGGGGTAATCCCTTTCCGGTACAGCTCCCGGCTTAGAATGATCTGTCCCTCGGTAATATAACCGGTCAGGTCGGGAATCGGGTGGGTTTTATCGTCCTCGGGCATGGTTAAAATCGGAATAAGCGTAATGCTGCCCGGTTTTCCCTTTAAGCGTCCGGCGCGCTCGTAAAGCGAAGCCAGGTCGGTATACATGTAGCCCGGGTAACCCCTTCGGCCGGGAACCTCCTTACGCGCGGCGGAAACCTCGCGCAGCGCGTCGGCATAGTTGGTGATATCGGTCAGGATAACCAGCACGTGCATGCCCTTTTCAAATGCCAGATATTCGGCGGCGGTCAGCGCCATACGGGGGGTGGCGATTCGCTCGATGGCCGGGTCGTTGGCCAGATTGACGAACAGCACCGTCCGGTCGATGGCGCCGGTCTCGCGGAAGCTCTCGATAAAATAGTTCGATTCCTCAAAGGTAATGCCCATAGCGGCAAACACCACGGCAAACGGTTCGTTGGTGCCGCGCACCTTGGCCTGCCGGGCAATTTGGGCCGCCAGGTTGGCGTGGGGCAAACCGCTGGCCGAAAAGATGGGCAATTTCTGGCCGCGCACCAGGGTGTTCAGCCCGTCGATGGCGGAAACGCCGGTTTGGATGAACTCCTGGGGATAGTTGCGTGCCGCCGGGTTCATGGGGGTGCCGTTGACATCCAGCCGCTTTTCGGGCAAAATCTCGGGCCCGCCGTCGATAGGACGGCCCATGCCGTCGAACACCCGGCTGAGCATATCCTCGGACACGCCCAGTTCCATGCTGCGGCCCAAAAAACGGACCTTGCTGTTGGATAGGTTGATGCCGGTAGAGCTTTCGAACAGCTGGACCAGCGCGTCGCTGCCGTTGATCTCCAGCACCTTGCAGCGCCTTTTTTCGCCGTTAAAAAGCTCGATTTCCCCCAATTCGTTGTAGGTGACGTTCTCGACCCCCCGGACCAACATCAGCGGGCCGGAAATTTCCTGTATGGTGCGGTATTCCTTCGGCATTAATATTCCTCCTTCGCGCCCGCTTCGCCAATCTCCTGGTCCAGCTGGGCCAAGATGGAATCGTATTCCTGCTGCAACCGGTCCGGCGCGGTATACTTAAACCTGCCAATGCGCTCGCGGACCGGCAGCGCCACCAGAGTGTCCACCGCAATGCCGCTGTCCAACGCCTTTGCAGAGCGGTCGTAATAAACAAGCATCAGCTTCATCATCATGGCCTGTTTTTGCAGGGGTGTGTAGCTGTCCTGCTCGTGGAAGGCGTCCTGATGCAAAAAGTCCTCGCGGATGGAACGGGCGGCCTCCAGCTTAAGCCGGTCAGGAGCGGACAACGCGTCCATACCCACCAGGCGCACGATTTCGTCCAGTTCAGACTCGTCCTGAAGCAGCCCCATTAAACGGCCGCGCAGAGCCATCCAGTCTTGGTCTACATTTTGATTAAACCAGGCAGAAAGGGTGTCGGTATAAAGGGAATAGCTGGTCAGCCAATTGATCGCCGGGAAGTGGCGTTTGTACGCCAGGGACGCATCCAGCCCCCAGAACACCTTGACGATGCGCAGCGTGGCCTGGGATACCGGCTCGGAAATATCGCCGCCGGGAGGGGATACGGCCCCGATGACCGACAGCGCGCCTTCGCGGTGGTCGCTGCCCAGCACGGTTACCCGGCCGGCCCGCTCGTAAAACTGAGCCAACCGGCTGCCCAAATATGCGGGGTAACCTTCCTCGCCGGGCATTTCCTCCAAACGACCGGACATTTCGCGCAGCGCCTCCGCCCAGCGGGAGGTGGAATCCGCCATCAAGGCCACGGTGTAGCCCATATCGCGGAAGTATTCGGCAATGGTAATACCGGTATAAATCGAGGCTTCCCGGGCCGCCACCGGCATGTCGGAAGTGTTGGCGATCAGCACGGTGCGCTTCATGAGCGAATAGCCCGTTTTCGGGTCGATCAGTTCGGGGAACTCGTTGAGCACGTCGGTCATCTCGTTACCGCGTTCTCCGCACCCAATATAAACCACAATGTCCGCGGCGGCCCATTTTGCCAGCTGATGCTGCACCACGGTTTTGCCGCTGCCAAAGGGCCCCGGCACGGCGGCCACGCCGCCCCGGGCAATGGGAAACATGGTATCGATCACCCGCTGGCCGGTGACCAGCGGCATGGTGGGCGACAGCTTTTGAACGTAGGGCCTGCCCAGCCGGACCGGCCATTTCTGCATCAGGCCGACTTCCCGGTCGACCCCGTTGGGGGTGCGGATGACCGCCACGGTGTCCTCGACGGTATAATCCCCCGCCTGAATGGACGCGACTGTGCCCATTACGCCGCTGGGGACCATAATCTTATGCAGGACGATCTCGGTTTCCTGCACGGTGCCGAGCACATCGCCCGCCACCACCGAATCCCCGGGTTTTACCGCGGGTTCGAACCGCCACTTGACATCCCGCTTTAAAGACGGGACCTCCACCCCGCGCTGCAGGTTGGTGCCGCTGATGCGCATAATATCGTCCAGCGGGCGCTGGATGCCGTCGAAAATGCTGCTGATCAGCCCCGGCCCCAATTCCACGCTCAGCGGCGCGCCGGTGGATTCCACCGGTTCCCCCGGCCCAAGCCCGGAGGTCTCCTCGTATACCTGAATGGAAGCGCGGTCCCCGTGCATCTCGATAATCTCGCCGATAAGCCGCTGTTCGCTGACGCGTACCACGTCAAACATGTTGGCGTCGCGCATGCCCTCGGCGATGACCAACGGGCCCGCGACCTTGGTGATGGTGCCGTTGCTCATAACTGTAACCATTCCTTTCGTAAAAGGCGGGCGCGGCGCCTATGCCAGCCGCGTCATGCCCTTTCACTCGTTCTGAATCCGGACCCCGGGGCCCGGGCGCCGCAGGTGATTAACCCCCGGACAGAATGTCCGACCCCACGGCCTTTTCCACCGCCAGGCGGACGTTCGCCGCCCCAATGCCGGTATTTCCCGACACGCCCGGTATGGGGATGATTGCCGGGATCCGCTGGTCCCGGTACCGGTCAACTTCCCGCTCCATTTGGGAAAACAGCTTTTCCGTTACATAAAGCACCGCGTAGCCGCCCCCGTCCGCCAGCCTGCGGAGCAGGGACGACGCCTCCTGCGGATCCTCCTGGGGGAAAATATCCAACCCCAGCGCCGCGAAGCCGTAGATGCTGTCGCGGTCGCCGATCACACCGATTTTATACATACATCTCGCGCAACCTTTCCCGCACCGTTTCGGCCGGCAGGCCGTTGTGCTTGGCCGAAAGCAAAATCCGCACCGCGCGGATTTCCGTCTCCCGCGCCAGCAGGTAGCCCGCCAGCGGCTCGGGGCCAAAGGGCTTGGTTTTAGCGGACAAAATTCGCTCCATAACCTGGTCGTCGCACCATTTTTCAAAAGCCGCCAGCGACTGGGTCAACGCTTCCACGCAGCCGGCATAAGGGGTGCGGCCAATCAATTCCCACAGCGCTTCCCGCCCTTCCAGGGCGGCGGCGGCCAGCGCCTTGACGTCGACAGACGCGCAGGGAGCAAGGGCCCTTTCGTAAAAATCGGCCGGTTTGCCCGCGCGCTGGGCCCGCACCGCGATTTTGATATCCGTGGTAGCCACGGTCAGCTCGGCATACGCGGCAAAAAACTCGTTGCCGCTCTGCCGCCCGGCGCGCAAAATCTCCTCCAGCGCAGCCCGGTCCAGCACCACGTCGGCAAGCTGTCCGTCCCCGGTGTGGAGCAGGAGTTCCCGCGCCGTAGCAGCGGGTTCGCGCATGGCTTCCGGCAACCGTTCAAATTCCCCGGTCTGCGCCGCATGCAGCATAAGGCCAGTCTCCACCCGCCCGGCGGAAACCATCAGCCGTTCGGCGCCAGTATCGGTAACAACCGCCTTGATGGCCGCTTTTAAATTCTGGTAATCGTTCTTGATTAAAAACACGTCGAACGCCGCAGGATCCGGGGCAAGTTCCCGGATGAGCGCCCACGCTTTTTCAAGCTCCGCCGCCAGCATGTCCTCCCGGTCCCCATCCCAGCCCTTGTCGGCCAGGAGGCGGGTGCATTCTTCGGCGGTCTGGCAGGCGAGCAGCTGCTCCAGATCCTGGCGCGTCAGCAGCTTAAGCTCCTGCGCGCGGATCCGGGACACCGCGTACGCATAGTCGGTTTCCCGCATGGGGGCACCACGCCTTTCTAAGGTATTTCTGGAACAGGGGCCTCAAAGCCATGGTAAAGCAGCGGATGCCGTCCGCCGTCTGTTCCCCGTTCGCAGGGCCAACCGCCCCCCGCGCCAAAGCGGATGCGGCAGGCGGTCACGCGGCCAAAAGCGGCCGGATGAAAAACGTTTCGCTTACGGCGCGAACAGGATTTGCTGCACCACGTCCTGCAAATCCTCCCGCGCGGACTCGAACAGAGCGGAAAGGGAACAATTCTCCTCTACCCCGCCATATACCAATACAAATCCGCCGTCGATATCCCGGGGAATCTTCGACAGGGAAAGCGCGCCGCATCCGGCGGGAAGCGCTTGGTTCAGCGCCGCTTCCCAACCTTTGGGCAAGCGGTCCAAATCCCGCTGGTTCAGGCAAATTTGCCCCGCCAGAGGCCGCGCCGAACGGGCGGCCAGGCGGCCGATCATTTCGAAATACTGCGGCGCGGGAAGCTGCTGCAGCCGGGCGCGCGCTTCCTCGATAACGCCGGAAATCATCTGCTGTTTGGCGGCAAGCACCATACGCTTGCGCTCCAGAACGGCGGCGGAATGGGACAATTCCCGGATGGTCCCGGCCTCCGCCCGCGCCTGTTCCAATTGTTCTTCGGCGTGCTGCGCACGCTCCTGCGCAGCCTGTTCAGTCAGGCGGGCCGCCTCTGCGGCGCCCTCCTCCTCCAGGCTGCGGGCTTTTGCCGCAGCGTCCGATAGAATCTGCTCCACCATCTTGTCCAGACTGCTCATGGCCTACTCTCCCATCTTTCCAGTTTTGAAGGCGCCGGTCAGATGTTCAGGCCTTGAACGCCCATTACGGCCAAAATGGAGATCAGCAGGGCAAACACCGCGTAGGTTTCCACCATGGCGGGGAACAAAATCGCTTTGCCCGACTCGCTGGGCCGCTTGGCGACCAAATGGATGCTGGCCACCGAGCAGCGCGCCTGAAGGATTGCGGACCAATAGCCCACCAGCGCAATCGGCAGCGCCGAAACCAAGTACAACAGGCCCTTTTCCAGCGACATGCCAGTGTAACCGCCGCCCAGCAGGCCGATATTCGAAAGCATAATAAAGGCGATCAGCAGCCCATAAATACCTTGGGTACCGGGCAGCAGCTGAAGAATCAGCACCTTGCCGAACTTGCTGGGGTCTTCGGTCACCACGCCCGCGGCGGCCTCGCCGCCCATGCCGACGCCCTTAGCCGAGCCAAAGCCGGGCAGCAGCGCGCCCAGAACCACACCGAGAAGCGCAAATAC